>DBEZQF010000263.1:0-10826 GCA_048254795.1 Collinsella sp.
ACCAGGAAATCGCTGATGCCCTTCTCGTTGCCAGACCCACGGGGGATCGCGCTGACCTCCTCAAAGAAATGGAACAGCTGGGCGGGCTCGTAGCCGGTAATCTTGTAGTCCATGGTGCCTCCTTGGCGCAACTGGTTAGACAGTAAGACATGCGACTTGTATATTCCCAGACTTTGCGTGCATAAACCAGTCGAAAACGCCGAGCGCCCTCGCATCATCGGCTAACGGTGGACCGTATAGCGTAACGGTCACAGCTACCGCAGCTCTACAAATCGAGGCGCCCTTTTCGGAGCGCCTCGATTGCGCGTATCAAATTGTCGCCACGCCCTACAGCGCGCCGGAACCGGCTTGCATCATGCCGCCGGGGCCCGAGGTCACGCCGCCGCTCACGGGCGCGGCGTTGCCGGTGTGCGGTGCCGCCGGGGCGGTATCGCCACCGAGCGTGCCCGCCGGACGCGGTGCCGGGATCTCGCCCGTGCCGTGGCTAAAGACAAACTTGCCATCGGCCACGTCGCACAGGACGGTATCGCCCCCGCCCCACTCGCCGGCCAGGAGCTCCTCGGACAGCGGGTCCTCGATGAGCTTTTGAATAGCACGGCGCAGCGGACGCGCACCGTTGGTGAGGTCGGTGCCCTCGGCCACGATCTTGTCATAGGCCGCATCGGTGAGCTTGATGTTCATGCCGTTTGCGATCAGGCGCTGGCGCAGGTCGTCCACCAGCAGGTGCGCGATCTTGGTCAGGTTCTCGCCCGAGAGCTTCTGGAACACCACAATATCGTCGATACGGTTGAGCAGCTCAGGGCGGAACAGGCGCTTGAGCTCGCCCATCGCACGACCCTTGATCTCGCTCGACGTGAGACCCTGCTCACCGGTGGTGCCAAAACCGACGCTCGCATCCTGCGCGATCTCGCGGGCGCCCACGTTGGACGTCATGATGATCACGGTATTGCGGAAGTCGACCGTCTTGCCCTGGCTATCAGTCAGGCGACCCTCCTCCAGCACCTGCAACAAAATGTTGAAGATGTCGGGGTGCGCCTTCTCGATCTCGTCGAACAGCACGACCGAGTACGGGTGACGACGAACGGCCTTGGTAAGCTGACCGCCCTCGTCGTGGCCCACGTAACCCGGAGGGCTACCGATAAGCTTGGAGACCTCGAACTCGCTGCCGAACTCCGACATGTCGAAGCTGATGAGCGCGTCCTTACTGCCAAAGAGGTACTCGGCGAGCGTCTTGGCGAGCTCGGTCTTGCCTGTGCCGGTGGGACCCAGGAAGATAAAGCTGCCACCGGGACGACGCGGATCCTTGAGCGGCGAGCGGCTGCGGCGCACGGCCTTGGCAACGGCCTCGACGGCCTCGTCCTGACCGATGATGCGCGTCTTGAGCACGCTTTCGGTCTGCAGCAGGCGGCGGCTCTCGCTCTCGGTGAGCGAGGAAACCGGCACGCCAGAGGTCACGGACACGATGTCGGCAATCTGACTCACGTCGATGGTGAGCGGGCTGGCGTCGAGCTCGGCGGTCCAGGCGGCCTTAGCCTCGGCAAGCTCAATCTCGGCGGCCTTCTGCTGCTCGGTGATCTCGGCGGCCTTGTTCATGTCGTCGCTCTCGGTGGCCTCCTGCGCGGCGGCCTTAAGCTCCTCTATGCGATGCTCGGCCTCACGCACCGGCTCGGGCGCGCGATTCGCGGCGATGCGAGCGCGGGCACCGGCCTCGTCGATAAGGTCGATGGCCTTATCGGGCAGGAAGCGATCCTGGATGTAGCGGTTGGAAAGGTTCGCGGCGGCCTCGATAGCACCCTGCGTATAGCGCACATGGTGGTGCTCCTCGTAGCGCGGCTTGAGCGCGGTCAGGATCTTGACTGTGTCCTCGACGCTCGGCTCCTCGACATCGATGGTCTGGAAGCGACGCTCGAAGGCCGGGTCCTTGGTGAGGTACTTGCGGAACTCCTCGGCCGTGGTGGCGCCAATAATCTGAAAGGCACCGCGCGCAAGTACGGGCTTGAGCATGGAGCTCGCGTCGATGGAGCCCTCGGCAGAACCGGCACCGATGATGGTATGCATCTCGTCAATAAACAGGATAACGTCGTCAGCTTCGGTGGCCTCCTGGATCACGTTCTTGAGGCGCTCCTCGAACTCACCGCGATACTTGGCACCCGCAACGAGACCCGGCAGGTCGAGCGTCCAGATATTCTGGTTCATGAGGTTCTCGGGCACGTTGCCAGCTGCAATCTGCTGAGCCAGACCCTCGACGATGGCCGTCTTGCCCACGCCGGGGTCGCCCAAGATAAGCGGATTGTTCTTGGTGCGACGCGAAAGGATCTCCATCATACGCTGGACTTCCTTTTCGCGACCAATTACAGGGTCGAGCTCGCCGTCGCGCGCCTTCTGCGTAAGGTTGGTGGCGAACTGCTTGAGCGTGTCGGTGCCGCTCCCCTTTTGCTGCGACGCGTCCGAGCCGCTAAAGAACGGCAGGCCCGCACCGGGACGCCCGGCACCGGCGCCGGCGAGCGGACGCTTCTTATCCTGGTCCTTGGCAGTGAGTTTCTCGATAGCCTTTTTGATGGAGGCGGACGACACACCTAGACGCATGAGGATGTCCATGGCCATGCCGTTGCCCTCTTCGACGATGCCGATCAGCAAGTGCTCGGTCGACACGTAGGTCTGGTTGTTCTCGCGCGCCACGCGGAATGAACGCTCCATCACGCTAATGACGAGCGGCGTAAAGGCGAGCTTAGCGGCCTCGGTCTCCTCACTGGGCTCGGGAACGGTGGTCTGGACCTCTTTGAGGGTGTCCATGATGTCGTCGTAGGAGATATCGAGCGAGCGCAGCGCCTCGGCGGCAATGCCCTCGTCCTCCTTGGCAAGCGCGAGCAGCAGATGCTCGGTACCCACCTTATTTGAATGAAGATCGAGCGCCTCCTGCTTGGCCATGGACATGACCTTGCGCGCTCGATCGGTAAATCTATCTAACATGCTCGTTTCCTTACATGAGTTCATCGAAATCAAAACGCCCGCCCGTCGGCGGCGCTTTTGTCTCTTTACCCACAGGTTGTCTATGTTAACAGCTGGAGGAATATCTATAAACCCGGCTCACATGAATGCAGGTTATGACCGCATCGCGGGACTCACCGCGCGATGCGCGACAGGCGCCCCGCAAGAGAAACCCTAGGTGTCTTTCACCACGTCGGGACTCGTCGCACGCGATGCGCGATAGGCATCGGCCTCCTTGGAGACGTGTTCGAGCAGCTCGGATGTATCGACGCCCTCGACTTGCGCGACCGTTTCCACCGTCTGCATGGCGACCGCCCTCAGGTACGCGCACGCGCTGTCCCCCAGCTGCTCGAGGTCTATCTCCTCGCCGCCCTCCCGGGCAAAGCCGACCGCCATCACAAAGCCCATGATGCCCGAGACCAGAAAGCCCACCGCAAAGCTCGAATCTGCCTTGAGCTCTTCTCCGTCGGGGTGGACGATCTCTCTCACGCGGTCGATGATGATCGTATGGATGCCCTGCACGACCTGCTCGGCGGCACCCGCCCTCATGGTGATGACGATGCGCCGCAGCAGGCAGCGGACGTCGCGCCGGTCGAACGCCGAAAGGTCGCCCTCGCTCGAAAAATGCCAGAGGGCATCGGTGATGAGCTCGTTATCCTGCAGCAGCTGGGCTATGGCGATGGCGACGAGTTCATCGAAATCGTGAAAATAGTAGTAAAACGTTCCGCGATTGCACTGGGCGGCGCGGGTCACCTCGCCAACCGACAGCTCGAAGATGCTGTTGTTCTCGATGAGCTCCCAAAACGCCTCGATGATACGGGTGCGTGCATCGGGCGCATCGGCGTCCTTACGCGGTCTCGCCATGCGCCTCACCGCACCCCTGCGCCTTGGCGTTCATGATGAGCATCTGAAGACGGTTCTCCACGTTGGCGAAGCTCACGTCGGGATCGTAGTCGAGCGGCAGGAACTGCGCCGTGGGATACTGCTCCTTGAGCGCATGGATGAGCCCACGCCCCACGACATGGTTGGGCAGACACCCGAACGGCTGCAGGATCACGAAGTTGCGGCAGCCGCGCTTGGCGTGCTCGAGGATCTCCGCCGGAATCAGCACGCCCTCGCCCGCATCGAACGTATGGTGCAGGATCTTATCGCTCGCGCGCACGAGCTCGGGCATGCGCGTCGGCGGCTCGTAGAGCGGGCTCGCCGCGCCCAGGCGGTCGCAACGGTCGTGCGCGAGCTCGAACAGGTTGTCCGCCGTGGCGTACCAGGCCTTTTCGGGCAGCGACAGGTCGACGTGGAACTCGCGCGACTGCGCATGCTTGTAGAAATAGGTCTTGCGGATCACGTCGGTCATGCGCGCCTCGATGACCTCGAGCCCGTTGTCCTCGAGGTAGCGCTCGATCTCGTGGTTGGCGCCGAGATGGAAATTGAGCAGGTACTCGCCCACGATGAGAACGGTCGGATGCGGGTTCGAGCGGTCGTACGGAACGGCGTCCATGATCGCAAGCGCGCGTTTGAAGCCCGTCGCCTGGCCTCTCAGCCCGGAGCGCTCCATGCCCTCGATAACCTCATCGAGCGCGCGGTCGAACGCAGCGTCCGCCGCGCCCTTCTCGAGCTCGTAGGGACGGATGCGCCTAAGCATGGCCTCGAGGGCATCGATCATGGGAAGACCGTAGGCGATCTGGATGCTCGGGCCAAGGCCGAGCTTGAAGCCCGGATGCGCATTGTGGGCATCGACGTCGTCGTTGGTGAGCACCGGGACATAGTCGTATCCCGCGTCGTCGAGCGCGCGGCGCAGCAGGGGCATGTAGTGCGTCAGGCGGCAGTCGCCGATATACTTGCCAGTCACCACGGCGACGTCGTGCGGGTCGTACTTACCGCTCTCGAGTGCCGCGAGCGCCTCGCCGATCACGATTTGCGCGGGGAAGCAGATGTCGTTGTGCACATAGCGTTTGCCCAGGCGGATGGCATCCTCGCGCCCGATATCAAGGGCCTCGGCGCGCACGCCCTGATTGCGCATCGCCGCGGTCATGAGCCTGCAGAACGCATGGGAGGTGTTGGGGACCAGCGCGATCTTGTCGTGCCGGTCGCGCTTGGTGTACTTGACCTTATACGGGTCGTCGAGCGGATGGACCGCGTGCACCCGGGCGCCCTCGGCACGCTCCTCCGCGCGACGACGGTTGACCGACTCGATAAACGAACGCACGCGAATGCCCATGGGACCGGCGACGTCGCTCTCATCGAGCTTGATCATCATCGGAACCTTGGAGCCCATCTCGCCCATCATGCGCGCGATCTCGTCGGTGAGATACGCATCGTGGCCGCAGCCGAAGCTGCCCATCTGCACGAGCTCGAGCTCGGGCGTCGATGCGACGATGACCGCGCACGACAGCATGCGCGCATGGTAGTTGTTCACGATGTCGATGCGGCTGTTGGAAAGATCGACGTTGCAGACCCCCGGCACCGCATCGGGCGTCAGCACGGGGATGCCGCGCTCAGAGAAGAGCTTGGGCAGCCCGTGGTTGACCAGCGGGTCGTTGTGGTACGGGCGCGAAGCGATCACCACCGCGTAGCCGCCGTCCTCGTGCACGTTCTCGAGCACCTGCCTGCCGCGCAGCTGCAGCTGGTTCTCAAACGTCTCCTGCGCGCGGTCCGCCTGCTCGGTCGCCTTGGCAACCAGGTCGGCATCGATATCGAAGGTCTCCTTGCACCACGCCTTGAGCTGGCGGTTTCGGTCGCCCTCGTCGTACCAGTGGAACAGCGGCGTATCGAACGGAACGCCGAAACGCTCCTCCGGGTTATCGGAATTGCGCATCACGTAGGGGTATCCCTTTACGACGGCGCACATCCACTCGCTGGTAGAGGCGGTGTTTTCGGTGGGCACCGTCGTGATGATGGGCATGAAGATGCGGTCGACGCCGGCGTCGACGAGATTGCGGATGTGCCCGTGGACGAGCTTGGCCGGGAAGCACACGGTGTCGGATGTGACGTGCGCCAGACCGCGCTCGTACATCGCCTTGGTGCTGCGTCCCGAGACGCGCACCTTAAAGCCGAGCGTGCTGAAGAACGTCGACCAGAACGGCATGGTGTCCCAGAACTCGAGCACACGGGGAATGCCGATCGTGACATCGCGCCCCCCGCTGACGGGAACCGTGGGGTACGACTCGAACAGCAGCTTCTCGCGGTCGACAAAGAGATTGGGGGCAGCCGCGGTCCGGTCGCGCCCCGTGCCGGGTGCCTGTGCCTCGCAAGCACCCTGCGGACGCAGCTCCTCCGCCGCGGGAACCTCGCGCACGAGCTCATCCCATGAGATGGCGCCGCCGCGCGGGCAGCGATTGCCCGTGACGTAAAGCGAGCCGTCGCCAAATGCCACGACCGCGCGCTGGCAGCGGTTGTTGCACCGACGGCAGGTAACGCCGCCGAACTCGCGATGCTCGAAGCGCTCCACGGCATCGAGCCCGATAAACGACGTGCCGGCGTCGCCCTTGCGGCATTCCTCGCGCGCGAGCAGGGCGATACCGATAGCGCCCATCAGCCCCGGGTGGGGCGCACGCGTGACGGATTTGCCCAGATACTGCTCGAATGCGCGCAGCACCGCGTCGTTTCGGAACGTGCCGCCCTGGACGACGACTTTGTCGCCCAGACGGTTGAGATTTGAAACGCGAATGACCTTGGTGAACACGTTCTCGATAATCGAACGGCAGAGACCGGCCATGATGTCGCCCGGACCCTTACCGCGCCGCTGCTCGGAAACGACGCTGCTGTTCATGAACACCGTGCAGCGGCTGCCGAGAACGGCGGGGGCTTTGGACGAAAATGCCTCGGTCGCGATATCCTCAACGGCTATTCCGAGGTTTTTGGCAAAACCCTCGAGGAACGAGCCGCAGCCCGCAGAGCACGCCTCGTTGACGACGATATCGGTCAGCACGCCGTGGTTGAGCCAGATGGCCTTCATATCCTGTCCGCCGATGTCGAGCACGAAGGTCGCATCGGGAACGCATGCGCACGCGGCGCGGGCGTGCGCGACCGTCTCGACCGTATGGTAGTCGGCGTGGAACGCGCGCGCGAAAAGCTCCTCGCCGTATCCCGTGGTGCCCACGGCATCGATCGCAAGCGTGACTCCCGCTGTCTCCCAGCGGTTCTTCAAGCTGACAAGACCCTGTTGGGCGACGTCGAGCGGTCTGCCGTTATTAGACGCGTAGAACGAATCGACAAGCTCACCCGCCTCATCGACCAGGGCGAACTTGGTCGTCGTGCTCCCCGAATCGATACCGAGCGCCACACGCACCGTCTCTCCGGGCGCATACGCATCCGGACCCTTTGCCGGCGTCTCTTTGCCATGGCGTGCCGTAAAATCCGCCTGCTCGGCAGGTGTGGCAAAAAAGGGCTGGGCAAGACGTCCCTCCCCGCTTGCGGGCGCGACCGTCTCGAGCTTATCCAGCCGGACAAAAGCGTCGGGAAGGTCGATCGGTTGGGACGATGCGAACATGTCGGTCAGCGACAGGGCGGCACCGCGCGCGACCATGATCTGCGGATCGCGCGGGACGATAACCTGATCGTCCGATAGATTCAGTTGCTCCCGGAACACGCGGACCAGTGTGGGGTTGTAGGCGAGCGTACCGCCCTCGAAGATTACCGGCGGCTCGATGTCGATACCCTGGGCCAGACCGCCGATCGTTTGGCGGGCGACCGCGTGAAGCGCCGAAAGCGCCAGGTCGGTGGTAGGAATGCCCTCGTTGAGCAGCGGCTGGATATCGGTCTTTGCGTACACGCCGCAGCGGCCCGAGACCTCGTGGACGGTCGTTCCCCGGCTTGCGAGCTGCTCGAACTCGCCCGATTCGGTGCCGACCCCCATGAGCTTTGCCATCTCGTCGATAAATGCACCGGTACCGCCTGCGCACGAGCCGTTCATGCGCATGTCGGCAACCTCGATGTCTCCCTTATCGTTGGTGCGGAAGAAGATCATCTTGGCGTCTTGGCCGCCCAGCTCGATGGCGCAGCGCGTCTGCGGATAGAACCTGCTGATCGCGAGCGCGTTGGCGACCACCTCCTGAACGTACGAGGCGCCCAGCGCGGTCGCGATATCGCGCGCACCCGAGCCGGTCACCGCAACGCGCAGTGACTCATGGGGAAAGCGCTCGGCGAGCTCGCCGAGCATGGCGCGCACGCTCGCTGTCTGACACGCCCCGTGGCGGCGATATCCCCACCACGCCTCGGTCATATCCTCGTGCATCGCGTAAACTTTGGTCGTCGTCGACCCTACGTCCAGTCCTACTAGCAACGCCATAATGCTCCGTCTCTCGCATTTTTCCTGCTAGAGATATACCACTCTACGTAATACAACAGACTGTTGTATTTAAACTCCGTATAAATAGCGGCTGCCGAAACGCTTCAGCAGCCGCCGAATGCACCAACAGATTGTTCTGCGCGCTAGCACGTCGGGCAACGGAGCAGCACGGGCCCTCCTGTCATGCGCACCGCTCGCGCCCGCGATGTCGCCGAGCGAGCTATCCACGCTTAGGGCTCCAACCAAGCAAGTCGCCCGCGCTCAGCAGATCCCTAAGCGAGCTACTCGCACTCAGGAGCCATAGCCTGCTCCAAGAGCTCGGCATGCTCCTCCTCGAAAACCGTCCCCACAGGGAAGGCGCGACGGAAGACGAAGCGGGAAATCGGACCGGCTACCAAAAGGTTCCACGGCAGCGCCATCACAAAATTATGCGGGATGTTGATCATCCAGATCGCGGGCACGGAATACAGGTTCGCAAGGATGCCGCCGGGCATGTGCGTCAGACCCTCGCAGGCACCGTACAGCGACATGATGATAACCATGGGGACGACCATGCAGGAGCTGACGGCGAGCGTCATGGCAAGTGGCGAGCTCTTGCCCGGCGTGACCAAGTACTTAAAGGCGAAACCCTTGGCGAGCGGGCTGGCGACGAACCAGTCGCAGCACATGGCAAAAATGTAGGCAACGGGGAAGCCGAGCCACGCAGCGGCAACGACCTCGCCGTTGATGGCCCCGTGCTGCAGGGCAACGTTGTAGATGCTCATCCAGAGCACCATGCAAAAGCACATGATAAAGGTGAACAGCAGGCTCTCTCGTTTGTTGATAGGCATAAAGGGCAGATTCCTCTCTGTGTTGTACCGCGGCGCCACGCAACAAAAACGGGCGGGCAAGATGGAGCTGTTGGAACTTCATCTCGCCCGCCCGTGGTACGCGCGTCTGCGACTACTTATGTGGTGGAACCAGCCTAGCACGAAACGCATGCGCTTCGTAAGCGTTGAGTTTATGAAGATGCAGGGCACCGATAATCCCCCGACCCCATAAGTTGCGGTGGAATACGGACTGTTTTGACCCTTTAAGCAGCAATTCAGTCCCTATTTCACCGCAACTCATTTGGTGCAAAGTAACCTGTCTCCCTTGCACCAATTAGCTGGTGTGGCGCCAGCGAGGGTCGGTGAGCGTACGCGCCACACCCAGGCCAACGGGCAAAAACGCCACGATGAGCACTGCGCGCACAAACCAGCCGAGCATATTGACCGTGTCGAAGGTGCACATGTAATACATCGAGCGATACAGATACAAACCCGGCACCATAATGACAATCGAAGGCACCGTGAGAGCGATACGCGGGTAGGTGAGCTTGACTTCGGCCAAGCTTGCCAGCAGACCCGATACCAGCGCGCCGATAAACGCTGCTGCCTCGGGAGGCATTCCCGTGCTGAGGCCCAGGAAGGGAATCATCGTCGGCGCATCGACAAGGGTCAGACGCAGGGTATTGGACACGGCGCCGATCAGCCCAGCTGCCGCGGCCATCTTTACCGGGCTGTTGAACATCACCGAGAAGCCGAATACGCCAACGAAGCTCATCACCACGCGCAGGAGCGTAAGAGCAAGCGGCGAAAGGCCGAGCGGCGCAAAGTCGTCCGGCGCCAGGCCAACACACTCGGCAACCATCCAACCTACGAGCGTCGCCATCACAATAATCGATACGGCATATGACAGGCGCTCGATACCACTTCGCATGTCGAGCTTAGCGATGTCGAGGCCTGCCGTAATGAGCGGAAAGCCGGGAATCACAAAGAGCATGGCGCCGATATAGCCTTCTTGGTGCGACATTGCCCCCGGTACGACCTGGCCAAGGCCGAGCAATGCCAGCAGATACGAAACGCAAGCGAGCGCAACGCCGGTCGTCAGCGCGCTGAACTGACCAAGGCCTTGCTTGAGAATATGGGAGCGGGCAAAGTTGCCGACACCCGCGCCCACAAACGCGCAGGCCATCTCGATAGGGCCGCCGCCGAGCAAAAAGACGAAGGCGCCGCAAGCACAAGCTGCCGCAAGGCCCTGTTGCCAGGGAGAGTAATCGGGTTTTGAACTCTCAACGGTCTTGAGCATCTCGTGATACTCGTGTACCGTGAAGCGACGACCATAGGTCTCAATTTCCTTGAGGAAACTCTCCATCATCCAAATGCGATGGGTATTGACGCCCGTTGTGGGCAAGCTGACGACCTCATTAAAGCAGTGACCATCTTCGATGCAGGTGCACTCAAACGACAGAAGACTTAAGTCAACGTGGATGGTGACACCGAGTACGGCGGCAACACGATTCATGGTATCGCGCACGCGCCAGGCACCCGTTCCGCTTGCCAGCATAAGCATGCCGGTGCGGCAGATGATGGATGATTTATCGGTGAGCGGCGCATCGACGGCAAGCTCATCGCCTGCCGTCACGATCTGGTGCCAGTCAGTTTTCATATGGAGCGCGCCGGCACGAACGCCGTGGTGCATGGGGGCTCTCGAAAGCAGCGAGTCAAGGCGCGAAGGCTGTGAGGGCTCC
>DBEZQF010000264.1:0-8495 GCA_048254795.1 Collinsella sp.
ACGGTATCGCAGTGCACGCCCACGCCAAAGATGATCATGAGGGCCGTTGCGCCGAATTCGCAGAGGAGTTTGGTAAGCATAAAACCTTATCTTTCTTGTCGGTTATAAACGATTCGTTTAGGCCGCGTACTAGTGCTGAGCGACGACAACGCCCAGGCCATCGGGAATGACGGCCACCTTGGCATCGGCACCCTTCATCTCAAAGGCGAGCTTGAGCGCCTCCTCGATAGTGTTGACCGGCGTCATGTGCATATCCTTGAGCATCTGGTGATCGCACAGGTCGGTGACCATAATCACAGGGTGATGCGCCAGGATGCGGGCGAAAATCTGGCTCGTCCACTGGTCGGGCAGGGTCTCGTCCTTAGGACGGTCGATGCAGGCGCGCTCAAACTCCGCCGGATCGTTGTCGGCGATGTTGTGATAGAAGCCTTCGCCACCGTGACCGTCGGCGCAACCGGCGACATCAATAATCACGCCGCCCTCGGGAAGCGTGGCCTCGGCAGCGCACATGCCCTTCACGGCCTGATAGATGTTCTGGTCGAGCGGGTAGCCGCCGTTGGTGGTGATGGCAATCTCGCACTCGACGGGCTCAACGCCGGCAAGGCTCTTCACGAACTCGCAGCCAGCCTCGTGTGCCTTATGGATGTCGCCTGCAAAGGAGCCGATAACCTCATGCTTGCCGTTGAGCACCACGTTGAGCACAAAGGCAAGGTGAGCCATCTCGGCAGCGGCAAACATGTCCTCGCTCACATGGTTGTGGCACAGGTTGCCGGCACGCGAATGAGAATCGTTAACAAACTGACCGTTGTGGTTGTACATGATGGTCTTGTAGCTAGCGATACCGGGCAGCACGGACTTACGGCTACCAGAGAAACCGGCAAAGAAATGCGGCTCAATGAAGCCCTCGGCAAGCAGCAGATCGCAATCGGCGGCAATCTTGTTGATGATGCACTCGCCACCAGAAGGCAGGGTGCCGATCTTTTTCATCATGCTGTCGTCAGTCGCGACGTGCATAACGATTTCCTCGTTGGCAACGATCTCCTCGCCATACTTGTTGACGAGCTCCTCGTGCGTCGACGGACGGTGCATACCCGTAGCAACCAAAATACGCACGCGAGCCTCGGGCGCAGCAGAATGAATGTGATGCAGCAGAATAGGCATCGTCACACGCGAGGGAACGGGACGCGTATGGTCGGAGCTAATGATAACAATATCCTTCTTGCCAGCACAAAGCTCCTCGAGTGAAGGCGAGGCATAAGGGTTGACAAGCGACTCCTCTACCAGCTCTTCCTGCGATTTCGTGGTCTTAAACTCGTTTTGATGACCCTCCATCACACCCGCGAAGTTCTTATCCTCGAGCTCTAGATGCAACGTCTTGTGGTCAAACGGTAGTTCACATTCAAACAATGATGAGCGCCCTCTTCCTTTCAACTGACACACTAGATAAACCGTTGGAAGGATACGCCGCTCACCGAAAAACACCACCGTCCACCGACTCATTAACACAACGTTCATATTTGACCCTCAACAAAACGGCCGCGATCCCAAACGGGACCGTGGCCGCCTGTCAAAGACACTATAGACAGGATGACTTACGCAGCGCCGAGGCAAACATCTACCCCGATGGCATGCGCGCGTAAGTCATATTGAATAAATACGTCAATAATTTGCATATAATGACGCATGGATTTCTAGCCGTAACAGGGTAGTACCCTCCGGAGCGTGCATTTTTGCGAGTATTCAGCATCGCGGGATAAGATTTTGGTGTCAAAAGTCTTTCAAAAAGTAGATAGTCCTCATGACTCGAGGTAGCGCACAGAGATGTGGTGTAAGAGGCGGGGCATGCCCCGCCTCCGCCCTTTCTTGAAAGGGAGGGGACACCGCCTAGAATTCGTCGTTGGAGTAATGAAGGTGACGAATGGAAGGAAAGGCGATGCCCCAAGAAGAGAGTGTACTGCGCCTCGGTCGCGACGAGGCCCTCGAGGCGGCGAGGCTTTGGCAGGAGTGCGGCGACGCGCGCGAGTTCGCGTGCAGGGTGCTGGGCGGCGTGATGAACGCACTGATGGACTCCGAGGCCCAGCAGATGTGCGGCGCGAGCCGCAACGAGCGCAGCGACGGCAGGGAGAACAGCCGCAACGGCTACCGCCCCAGGTCGCTCAAGACCGCCGTGGGCGACGTGGAGCTCGAGATACCCAAGCTCAGGCACGGCACCTACTACCCCGAGGGCATGCTCGCGCGATGGTCGCGCGTCGACACCTCGGTGGCCGCCATCGTGCAGGAGATGTACGTGTGCGGCGTGTCCACCCGCAAGGTCGAGCGCGTGGCGTCCAAGCTGGGCATATCCTCGCTGTCGAGCTCGGAGGTCTCGAGCCTCTGCTCCGACCTCGACGCCGAGGTGGCGGAGTTCCGCCGCCGCGACCTTTCGGGCACGCCGTGCTGCTACCTGTGGCTCGACGCCACCTACATGAGCTGCAGGGTCGGCTCGTCGGTCGTCTCGCAGGGCGTCGTGACCGCGATCGGGCTGGGCGCCGACGGGCGCAAGCACTTCCTGGGCTGCGACGTGGTCGACACCGAGAGCGAGGACTCCTGGGCGGCATTCCTCGGCGGGCTGCGCGAGCGCGGGCTGGCCGGCGTTCGCCTCGTGGTCTCCGACAGCCACGCCGGGCTCGTGGCCGCCGTCTCGCGCCTGTTCCAGGGCTGCGCCTAGCAGCGCTGCGTGACGCACCTGCAGCGCAACCTCCAGAGCGCCTGCTCGGGCAGGCCCGAGGACTCCAAGGCGGCCGTCAGGGACCTCGTGCACGCCGCGGTCTACCAGGACGACCCCGACCTCGCGCGCTGCGTGTGGGCCGAGGCGGCGCCCTGGGTGGCGTCGGTGTCCGCCAGGGCCGGCGAGGTCTTCGAGCAGGCCGAGGACTCCGCGTTGGCGTTCACGGCCTTCCCCAGGGCGCACTGGGCCAAGCTCCGCACCAACAACGTCCAGGAGCGCGCCAACCGCGAGATCAAGCGCCGCTACAGGGTCGTGCAGTCCTTCCCCTCGAGGGAGTCGATGCTGCGCCTGACGTGCGCGAGCCTCATGGAGACCGAGGGGCAGTGGTCCCAGCAGCGCGTGTTCTCCGAGGCCTCGGCCGCCGAGGGCTTCGCCGAGCCCGCGGACAGGCCGGCCCCGACAGAGGGGAGGCGCCGCGCGCTCGGGCGGCGCGCCAGGGAGATAGTGGACGAGATAGTCGAGAAGCGCGGCCTCAAGAAGGAGTAACATCGGGGCTTGCAGCGACGGACCTCAGGACACTCTTACACCACGTCTGCGCGCGCCACCTGACTCGACCCATCTGGATAGCATGCGGCGAGAAACCAGCCATATACGGGCATCGCCAAGGCCCCAATTAGCGTGCAAAGGCATCAACAAAGGCAGCGAAAGCCGGCTATGGCCTTATGCATCAATCTTTTGCTGCTGAAAACTCCGTTTTTTGCACGTCGCCCCAGGCACCACCCTCACCCAGCAGCTGATCCGCCGAAGACCGGACATCGCAGGGCCCGCCATAAGTTTACTTTTAGGCACACTCCGCAGGACGCAAGAAGCCCTCGCCGCACTCCGCATTGGGCGCGAAGCGCACTTTAATCCCTTCAGCCCAATCCCCGAAGACCGAGGACGAAGGGACCCGATGGGTTTCCCTCTGAATGCACTCCGCAGCACGAAGCCCCCTTATCCGCAGCTCCGAAGGAGCAGGATAAGGGGGCTTCAAGTGCGAGGACGCATTCAGAGGGAAACCCATCGGGTCCCGGTGAGAGCCACAGGGCTATCGATTACCCCGTGTTCTGCAAACCTGCCGAGACGCCGGTCACAGTCGAAAGAATCAGGCTCATGTACTCGGCCTTCTTCTCCTCGGCCATCTCGTCCTGGTTCATACGCACCTCGCGAAGGGCGCGAACCTGGGCAATGGACAGGGCGTCGACATAGGGGTTACGGACGCGGACGGCGCAGCCGAGCACGCGGCGGCGCTGCAGCGGCCACTCGTCACCGACGATGGCAAGGACCCACTTACGCGTGAGCTGCATCTCGGTGAAGACCTTCTCGGACAGATCCTGGCGATCGCCCAGGTGCAGATACATCTTGGCGATGCGCTGATCGGTCTTGGCGATCGACATCTCGATGTTGTCGATAAAGGTGCGGAAGAACGGCCACTCCTGGTAGGCAGCCTTGAGCTGGTCAAGGTCGCCCAGCTGCTCGCAGGCGGTGCCCAGGCCATACCAAGCGGCCAGGTTAATGCGTGCCTGACTCCAGCTGAAGATCCACGGAATGGTACGCAGGTCGTCGAGCGACTTGGCGCCCAAGCCGCGCTTGGCGGGACGCGAGCCAATCGGCAGCAGACCGACCTCGGTCAGCGGCGTCACGGTCGAGAACCACGGTGTAAAGTCCTCGGTGTTCAGCAGGTCCAGATAGCGCTCGTGGCTTGCGGCGTTAAGCTTCTCGGCCATATCCCAGAACTTCTGCGTGGTCTCGGTGTTGGTCTTCTCGACACTCGGGGCCGACTGCAAAAGCGTTGCGGCGGCAACGGACTCAACATGGCGCTGAGCCAGCGTGCGGTTGCCGTAACGGGCAAAGATGACCTCGCCCTGCTCGGTAAGCTTAAAGAAGCAGTTGACCGAACCCTTGGGCTGCGCCAGCACGGCCTTGTTGGCCGGGCCGCCGCCACGGCCCACGGCACCGCCGCGACCGTGCATGAGCACCAGGTCGATATCGTTCTTCTCGGCCCACTTGGCAATGCGCTCCTGCGCGGAGTGCAGCGCGAGCATGGCCGTGGTAGGACCGGCATCCTTGGAGGAGTCGGAATAGCCCAGCATGACCTCCATGCGGCGGTTGGTCTGGGCAAGGCGCTTTTGCACCACAGGCAGCGTAAGCATCTGGTCGAGCACGTCGACGCAGCCCTCGAGGTCCTCGAGCTGCTCGAACAACGGGATCACGTCGAGCTCGGGGACATCCTCCTCGTGTGCAAAGGACAGGTGGGCAAGCTCAAAGACGTCGGCCACATGCTGGGCGCTCTTGGTAAACGAGATGATGTAGCGGTGCGCTATCTTCTTGCCGTAGCGCTTTTGGATGGAGCCGATAGCGCGGAAGGTATCGATGACCTCGCGCGTCATGGGCTGCAGGTCGCCATGGATACCGTTCTCGTGGATATCCTTAAGGGCGCGGGCATGCACCACGGAGTGCTGACGGAACTCCATCTCGACCATATGGAAGCCGAAGGACTCGACCTGCCAGATGATGGTTTGGACCGGGCCGTAGGCAGCACGGACGGCACCGCAGGCGGCCAGCGAACGCTGGACGACGCGCAGGTCATCCAGGAACTCGTCGGCGCTGTGGTACATGGTGTCGGTGATACGACGGACGGTGGCGTTCAGGCGGTCGGCCATGACGAGCATGACGGCGCGATGCGGCTCGTGCTCGGAGATCAGCTCGGCGCGGGCCGTGTAACGAGGGCTCATCTCGACCTGATAGTTCCACAGGTTAATGAGCTCGGCCGACGGCTTGCTGTAGGTAGCCTCGAGCGTGAGGTTGCGGCCGATGTGGCGGCACTTGTCCTCGAGCTTGAGCACCATGTGCGTAAAGTACTTGGCGGCGACCTCACGGCTCACCTTGGCGGTGACGTTGGGGTTACCGTCGCGGTCGGAACCGATCCAGCTGCCGGGATGGAAGAACGCCGGGCACAGCGGCGGCACAGTACCGGCCTTGTCGCCCAGCACCCAATCGTCAAAACGACGATAGATAACGGGGATAACGTCGAACAGCGTGTTATCGAAGATGTCGATGATGGTATCGGCTTCCTCGACCGGCGTGGGCTTCTTGAGCGCGATGGGACTCGTACGCACCAGGGCGTCGATCTCCTGCAGCATATGGCGCTCGTTCTCCACCAGGTCGGAGCCGCCCAGACGCGGACGCTCCTCCAGCAGGTTGGAGATACGGCGGATCTTGCCCTCGACGGCCTTACGACGGGCCTCGGTGGGATGTGCGGTAAAGACAGGGTGGAACTCGAGCTTGTCGAGCAGCTCGTTGGCACCCTCGACACCCAGCTCATTCACCAGCTGGTGATAGGCAACGGTAAGCTCGTTGGCAGGATCGACCTCGGTATCGGTCGACGCACCGGCCTCGCGCTCGCGCAGCTGCGCCACACGGTAGTTCTCCTCCGACAGGTTTGCCAGATGGAAAAAGCTCGTAAAGGCGCGAACGATGACCTGCTGCTTATCGAGCGGCAGGCTGTCGATCAAATCGACGACCTCACGAAATGCCACGGCAGTGGGCTCGTCGGCGGTGGGCACGCCCTGCTCGTCGACGGCTTCGTCGGCAGCGCAGGTACCGGGGTTGCCGGCATTGACCACAATCTCGGCTGTCAAAATCTTGTCGAACAGGTCCGCGATCTCGGGATCATACTCGCTAAGCACACGGCGCTCCAGGCGCAAGAACAGCGCCAGATTGTCGCGCAGCTCCTCGGGGATCTCGATCTCGGCGAGACGCTCCCTGGACTCGGCATTCGAGCCGATTCGGTTAACGAGGCGGTTGACCACGGCAGCGACGCGCGCCGCGGCTTCGGGTACAGACTGGTTGCTTAGGTTCTCAGCCACGTTTCCTCCCATTCCTCCTTCTATGCACGTAACATGCGGTATTCATTATAGGCGCTTGAGAAATACTTTCGACACTGATTGCGCTTTACCACACAAAAGTATTTTCTGCATTGCAAAGGTTTTTGCCCTAAATGGTCGTATTTCTCGGTGGGCGGCATACGTAAACGGGGGCATTCCGCATAAAAGCGAAACACCCCCGTAACAATCGCTCTCCATGAGCAGGGCACGTTAGCAGGCCCGAAGCTCAAAAAGATGCGCTACAGGCGCTCGCGAACCGCCTCGACCACATTGGCCAGATCGGCGAGCACCTCGTCATGGCTCTGCATGTCGCGCACTTTGACCTTGCCGGCGGCAAGCTCGTCGCCACCCAGGACCAAGATGAGCTTGGCGCCTACCTTATCGGCTTGCTTAAACTGGGCCTTGAGCGAACGACCCTGATAGTCGGCCTCGGTCACGATACCTGCAGCGCGAAGCTCCTGCGTAATGGCAAAGACGTTCTGACGCAGCTCCTTGCCGGCGTTGGCGACATAGACGCACGGGGCCTCATCGGCACCCAAATCGCTGCCAAAGGCCTGCAGGGCCAGCAGGGCGCGCTCAAAACCGACAGCAAAGCCGACGCCCGCCGTGGGCTTGCCACCCTCGAGCTCGACCAGGCCATCGTAGCGGCCGCCGCCGCCGATGGAGCCGACGCCGGCGCCAGGGGCCTCGACCTCAAAGACAGTACGGGTGTAGTAGTCCAGGCCGCGCACCAAGGTGGGATCCTCGACATACTCGATACCGGCGGCATCCAGATAGCGCTTGACCTGCTCGTAGTGCTCGCGGCACTCATCGCACAGGTTGTCACCCATCAGCGGAGCCTCGGCCATGATCTCGCGGCAGTGGTCGTTCTTGCAGTCGAAGGCACGCAGCGGGTTGAGCTCGGCGCGCTCGCGGCACTCGTCGCACATCTCGTCGGCGTGGTCGAGAATGAACTGCTTAACCTGCTCGCGATAGGCCGGACGGCACTGCGCATCGCCCATCGAGTTAATGAGCAGACGGAGCTTGGAAAGATCGAAGCCCAGGCGCTTGTAGAACTCCATGAGCATGATGATGCACTCGGCGTCTGCCGCCGGATCGGGAGCGCCGAGCCACTCGATGCCCACCTGATGGAACTGGCGCAGGCGGCCCTTCTGGGGACGCTCGCCGCGGAACATGGCCTCGGCGTAGTAAGCCTTAAACGGCGTGGAGCCCTGGGGCACCAGGTTGTTCTCCACGACGGCGCGCACCACACCGGCCGTGCCCTCGGGACGAAGGGCCAGACGCTGCTTAGGCTTGAGCTTGGTATCGGTGCCTTCGGTAAAGACGCGCTCCAGGTTGGCGCCGCTAAACACGCGGAACATCTCCTTGCGCACGACGTCGGTCGACTGGCCGATGCCGTGGACAAACACGTCCACCTGCTCGATCGCGGGCGTCTCGATGGGCTTAAAGCCAAACGGCTCGAATACGCTGGCCGCAATCTGCTGCATCTTTTGCCAGGCGCGCATCTCGGCGCCGATAAGGTCGCGGGTTCCCTCCGCCTTCTGTGCCTGCATGGGCAAACACCTTTCTTTTGTATCGCGTCATAGGTAGTGGACATTATACGGCACAAAGCAGCAACGCGGCGGCGCGTCTGACCGAACGAGGGTATGGGGGCTCGTTCGGCCAGATGCGCCGCCGCTGTTTGTGATCCGTTTTCCTCCGTCCCCTTCGGATCACGTGATCTGTTGGGGACGGAGGAAAACGGATCATTTCGTAGGCCCGTGACCGCCTTGGAAACCGAATGATGGTACGAGCATCCATTCGGCTTCCAGGGCAGCCACAGACAGAACGGAGCGAACAGAAAAGAGCACGTAGACCTGCCA
>DBEZQF010000265.1:0-1637 GCA_048254795.1 Collinsella sp.
GAAACTTATTGCCGGAGTGTTTCTGCGCCACGGGTTCAAGTGGGGTACGCTTGAAGGCGAAAAACAAGGGCGCATAATTTGCGCGAAGGGAGCACATATGATTGTCGAGAACCATGCGCTGTGGGGCGAGGAGCCGACCGAGGATTATCCGGCGACGTTTACGTATTTGGGTGCCGAGCCGTTGCCCGATAAACCGAATGGCCGCCGCCCCGCGGTGATTATCTGTGGCGGAGGTGCGTTTACGCATATCGCTCCGCATGAGCAGGATCCTGTGGCGTTTGCGTTTTTGGATCACGGTTACCAGGCCTTTGTGCTCAACTATGTCACGAGTTCTACGGGTGACGTGAGCTTTCCGCACCCCCAGGCAGATCTTGCCAAGATGGTCGCCACGGTGCGCGCCAACGCCGACGAGTGGCATGTCGATCCTAAGCGCGTGTGCGTCGTGGGCTTTTCTGCTGGCGGCATGATTTGCGCCTCGCTGGCAACACAGTGGAAGACCGGCCCCTTTGCGGCACTTGCCGGGGCGCGTCCGGACGACATTCGTCCCGATGCCGTGGTGCTGGGCTATCCATTGCTCGACTTTGCCTATGTGCGCGACATGCAGACGCGCGATCCGCGCATTGACTTGCGTGTGCCCAAGACGGGCGGCAAGACGGGGCGCGATTTGCTCAACGACTACCTGTCGATGGTGACGGGCGGCGAGGCAACTGACGAGCATCTGGCCGACATCTGCCCCACCACGCATGTTTCGCGTCAGATGCCACCGACCTTTGTGTGGGGCGTGTCCGACGACAAGACGGCGCCGATCGCGCAGGTCTACCCGTTTGCGCAGCGCATGGCCGAGGAGGGCGTTGCATGCGAGATGCACGTCTTCGACCAGGGTGGTCACGGCCTTTCGCTCGGCAACGCCAACACCGCGGTCGACAACGAGGACAAGCAGGTTTCCGTCCGTCCCTGGATCCGCCTGGCCTTCCGCTTCCTCGAGCGCCACGGGTTTTAGTTACGGCGTTTTACCAAACGCCGTAACCACTTGACGCTGCAAGCCCGCCAGGGCGGCAATCTGCCTTTCAACTTCGGCGGCATGACCAGAAGGTCAATGCCGCCTCGTTTCAAGGCACCTTGCTCGCCCTGGCGGGCTTTCGCTGTCGGTTCCAAGACATCGGCATCGTCCTAGCTGTCAAGGGCTTGGCGTAGGTAGTCATTGGGGACGTTCTTAAGCGACTAGTCGAAAGGGACACTCTTGCGGCACTTGGCACTCGGGGACGTTCCTTTTGTGCCGGCACTTGGGGACGTTCCTTGCAGCAATCTGTCGATTGAACGTCGTTGTGTGTTCACGCTATCATGTAAGTTTAAAATTGGTTAGCCATGGCAAACGGTTAGCCTTGGTGAACATAAATACAACGCCCTGTGGGCGTCGGGGGAGGAACACGGACGTGAAGCTCGATACACTCGAGATTGGAAAGGACGCCGTTGTCGCATCGGTGGCATCGGACGATCAGGCACTCCGACAGCATATTTTGGACATGGGTCTAACGCCGGGCACCGAAGTCACCATGATGAAGTACGCCCCCATGGGCGATCCGCTCGAGATCCGCCTGCGTGGCTACGAGTTGACACTGCGCAAGGACGATGCCGCT
>DBEZQF010000266.1:0-7022 GCA_048254795.1 Collinsella sp.
GTCGCCACGGCGCTGCCCGACCTGGAGAACTACGTCAACATGGAGCTGCTCTTTATGATCGGCTTTGGCGTGGCGTTTGAGCTGCCGCTCATCATCTTCTACCTGTCCGTCTTCCACATCGTGTCCTACGCGGCCTTCCGCGGCGCCTGGCGCTACGTGTACGTGGGCCTGCTTGTGGGCTCGGCTGTGATTACGCCCGACGGCTCGCCCGTTACGCTGGGCCTCATGTATGGTGCCCTGCTCTCGCTCTACGAGATTTCGCTCGCCATTGCCCGCGTGGTCATTACCGCGCGCGAGGGCAAGGAGGGCTTGTTTGTGAGCCGTCTGGACCTGTTCTCGGACGATGAGGACGACGAGGAGTAAATCGGTATGCACGAGGTTGGCATTGTCAACGGCATACTCGATACAGTGATTCGCGCGGCGCGTGGGGCGGGGGCCTCGCGCGCCGTTTTGGTAACGCTGCGTATCGGGGATATGACCGAAGTTGTGCGCGAGGCGCTCGACTTTGCGTGGGAGACATTTCGCGATGAGGACCCGCTCACGCGGGGCTGCGAGCTCGCGGTTGAGGAGATTCACCCACAAAGTGAATGCCTGGACTGCGGCGAGGTCTTCGACCACGATCGCTTCCACTGTCGCTGTCCCCAGTGTGGTGGTGCCAACGTGCGCCTACTGCACGGCCGCGAGCTCGATATCGCGAGTATCGAAATCGAAACCCCCGACGATTAGCCCGCTAGCCATCTGGTGATGGGGTATAAAGGGGCCAAAGTAAGGAGCGCTAAGTATGGCTGAGAAAACGATTGATATCGCGTCGCCGATTCTGTCGCGCAACGAGCGCCTGGCAGATCAGCTGCGTCAGCGATTTAATGAGACAAACACCTATGTGATCAACGTCTTGTCGAGCCCCGGTTCGGGCAAGACCACCACGATCCTGGGCACCAACGAGCGCCTGCGTGACAAGGCCGGCCTGCGCTGTGCCGTCATCGAGGGCGATATCGCCTCGGATGTCGACGCCATCACCATGAAGGAAGCCGGCATGCCCGCCATCCAGATCAACACGGGCGGCCTGTGCCACCTCGAGGGCAACATGATCATGGAGGCCGTTGACGCGTTTGACCAGGCTGTGGGTCTGGAAAACATCGACGTCATCTTTATCGAAAACGTGGGCAACTTGGTCTGCCCGGTCGACTTTGACCTGGGTGAGAACCTGTCCATCATGATTCTCTCGGTGCCCGAGGGCGACGACAAGCCCATCAAGTACCCGGGCATCTTCCAGCACGCTGGCGCGCAGCTGCTCAATAAGGTCGACGTGGCCCCGGCTTTCGATTTTGACATGGATAGGTATACTAAGACACTCGATGACCTCAATCCGCAGGCGCCGCGGTTTGCCGTGAGCGCGCGCAAGGGCGAGGGCATGGATGCCTGGTGCGATTGGCTCATCGGGCAGATCGAGCAAGCAAGGGCGTAAATCGGCCGCCATACGGGCGGGCGTAGCCGCAGAGACACGAGATAGGAGCCTCTTTTGAAGCTCATCATCGCCGAGAAAAATGACGCCGCGCGTCAGATTGCCGAGCGGCTGTCCACGGGTAAGCCCAAAAAGGACAAGGTGTACAACACCGCAATCTACCGTTTTGAGTGGAAGGGCGAGGAGTGCGTGACCATCGGCCTGGCCGGTCACATCCTTGCGCCCGATTTTTGCGACAGCGTGCTGTTTGATAAAAAGCTGGGCTGGTATTCGGTTACCGAGGACGGCGAGATGCTACCGGCCGACATGCCCGATGGCTTGGCACGCCCGCCCTACGACACCAAGCGCAAGCCGTTTCTTGCCGACGGCATCTCCATCAAGGGCTGGAAGCTCGAGAGTCTGCCGTATCTCACCTGGGCACCCGTCATTAAGCTGCCGGCCGAGAAGGAACTCATCCGCTCGCTTAAGAACCTCGCCAAAAAGTCCGACAGCGTCATCATCGCTACGGACTTCGATCGCGAGGGCGAACTGATCGGTTCGGACGCCCTCAACAAGGTGCGCGAGGTTGCGCCGGACTTGCCGGTTGCCCGCGCCCAGTATTCTTCGTTTACCAAGGCCGAGATCACGCAGGCCTTCGATAATCTCGTCTCGCTCGACCAGAATCTGGCCGACGCCGGCGAGAGCCGCCAGCACATCGACCTTATCTGGGGCGCGGTGCTCACGCGCTATCTGACGCTCGCCAAGTTCGGCGGCTTTGGCAACGTGCGCTCCGCCGGCCGCGTGCAGACGCCGACGCTTGCCCTGGTGGTCGAGCGCGAGCGCGAGCGCATGGCGTTTGTGCCCGAGGACTATTGGCAGATTCGCGGCATGGGCGCCGCGCAGGGTGCTGCCGAGGACGACCGCTTTAAGATTGCGCACAAGACGGCACGCTTTACCGACAAGGATGCTGCCGAGACGGCATACGGCCATGTCGACGGCATTACGACGGCAACCGTCGCCGCGGTGACCAAGCGCTCACGCAAGCAGCAGCCACCCACGCCGTTTGCGACCACCTCGCTGCAGGCTGCCGCCGCAGCCGAGGGCATCTCGCCTGCGCGTGCCATGCGCATCGCCGAGTCCCTCTACATGGCGGGCCTCATCAGCTACCCGCGTGTCGACAACACCGTGTACCCCGCGACGCTCGATCTGGGCGCCGTGGTGAGCGACCTGGCAAAGATCAACCCGGCGCTGGCGCCCGTATGCAAAAAGGTGCTTGCCGGCCCCATGAAGCCTACGCGCGGCAAAGTCGAGACCACCGACCACCCGCCTATCTATCCCACGGGCGAGGGCGATCCGTCCACGCTCGACGGCGGCCAGCGCAAGCTCTACGACCTCATCGCCCGCCGCTTCCTGGCGACGCTCATGGGTCCCGCGACCATCGAGAACACCAAGCTCGAGCTCGATGTGAACGGTGAGCCGTTCGTGGCTTCGGGCGATGTGCTCGTGACCCCGGGTTTCCGCGAGGCCTACCCGTATGGCCTTAAACGCGACGAGCAGATGCCGCCGCTTGAGCAGGGCGATACGGTCGACGTATTCGACATTAAGCTCGAGGCCAAGCAGACCGAGCCGCCCGCGCGCTACAGCCAGGGCAAGCTCGTGCAGGAGATGGAGAAGCGCGGCCTGGGCACCAAGTCCACGCGCGCGAGCATCATCGAGCGCCTGTACGCCGTGCGCTATCTCAAAAATGATCCCGTTGAGCCGAGCCAGCTGGGTATCGCCATCATCGATGCGCTGTCGCAGTTTGCCCCGCGCATCACGAGCCCCGATATGACCAGCGAGCTCGACGGCGACATGACCCGTGTGGAGCGCGGCGAGGATACCGAAGAGCATGTCGTGATGCACTCGCGCGCGCTGCTGGCTGGCGTGCTCGACGAGCTGCTCAAGCACACGCAGGAGCTGGGCGACGCCATCAGCGACGCCGTCACGGCCGATGCGCGCGTGGGAGCTTGCCCCAAGTGCGGCAAGGACCTGGTTATGAAGACGAGCGCCAAGACCCGTGTCAGCTTCATTGGCTGCATGGGCTGGCCCGACTGCGATGTGACCTATCCGGTGCCGAGCGGCGTCAAGGTGAGTCCGCTCGAGGGCGAGGCGGCCGTGTGCCCCGAGTGCGGCGCGCCGCGCATTAAATGCCAGCCGTTCCGTCAGAAGGCTTTCGAGATCTGCGTGAACCCCACGTGCCCCACCAACTACGAGCCCGACCTTAAGGTGGGCGAGTGCAAGGTGTGCGCCGAGGCCGGACGTCATGGCGACCTGATCGCGCACAAGAGTGAGAAGAGCGGCAAGCGCTTTATCCGCTGCACCAACTACGATGACTGCGGCGTGAGCTATCCTCTGCCGGCGCGCGGTAAGCTCGAGGCGACGGGTGAGACCTGCCCCGAGTGCGGCGCCCCCATCGTGGTGGTCAACACAGCGCGCGGCCCGTGGCGTATCTGCGTCAACATGGACTGCCCGACCAAGGAGAAGAAGCCCGCCCGCGGCCGCAAGACCACGACTAAGGCGAGCACGGCCAAGAAGACGACGGCGGCCAAGAAGACGACGGCTAAGAAAGCCACTGCCGCCAAGAAGACGACCGCGAAGAAGTCGACTGCCAAGAAAGTAGCCTCCGACAAGTAACGGCGCGGTCGAAACATTGCCTAAAAAACGAGCGAGGACCCCACGATCCTCGCTCGTTTTTTTGACCGGCAGTTAGGGACGTTCCTTTTCTGCCGGCAGTTTAGGAACGTCCCTAACTGCCGGCTCGGGAACGACAAAGCGCTAGTTCACTTCGACGGGTTTGGCGCCGGGGTAGCGCTCCTCAAAGTCTAGGCGATACTTATTGTCATTGGTGCCCGCCACGTTGTCGCGCGACAGCGGCGCCACGATCTCATTCTTGTGATACGCAGGCTTGGTGTATTTCAGGCTGATCTCCCAGGCATCACAGATTGCGTCAATGCGGTGATCCAGGTCGTCATACAGGGCAACGATGTCTTTCCAGGAACTGTAGTTCTTAGAGCTCGTCGGGACGTCCAGGTCCTCGACGATGTCGTAATACTGCTCGATGGTGTCCTCTGTGCGCTCGGCGACGTCGGCGAGATTTTGACGGGTGGTGCGATCTTCTTCCAGATAGCTGCCGTTGAAGTTCTGCGCGCAGCCACGGACGTAGTTGTCGAGGTCTTCGAGCAAGTCGTAGTATTCGCTCAGTCGGCGGTAGAGGTTCTGCTCGGAGAGCGTTGCTTCGCCGCCATCCTCGTCGTCATCGTCATACAGGCTGTTGGGATCGCCGAGAGGCTTTAGGTCATCGTCGTCGACGTCATGGTGCAGCTTAGCTACCTCGGCAGTCGTCTGCGTGGCGGCGTTGTCGAAAGGCTTGATCACAAAGAAAACGACCAGGGCGATGATGATTGCCACCAGCACAACGATAACGGCGATAAGCGGCCCGGTGCCGCTCTTTTTGGGAGTGGGGGTCTGTGGCGAAGCGGGCGCGTATGCGGGAGCCGGCTGCTGTTGGGGCGAGTCGCTCGCGACGGGTATGCGCTGCGTGGTCTCGACGGCCGCGGGGCCTGCGGCGGGGTCGGGGCGATAGGCGAGGGGGTCGTCCGCCTTGACTTGCGGCGTATCAAGGGAGCCGGTCTGCTCAAAAGCGGGCTGGCTATCGCTCGCGGTTGTTTGCTCAACAGGTGCACCGCACGAGGTGCAGAACTTGGCATTATCTGCAAGAAGCTTGCCGCACGAGGCGCAATACCGAGACATTGCCACTCCTTTCGCCACATTTCAATGCAATACGACGATTATACCCAGCGCACAAAATTCCCCATCATAAGTTGCGGTGAAATAGGGACTGTTTGGCGGTCTCAGAGCTTCAATCAGTCCCTATTTCACCGCAACTTCGGGGATGCCTCGATGGCTAGGTTGGATTTGGGACGCGCCGAGCACTGGGGTATCATGGCTTGGTTGATATATCTGCATTTACGCGCCTTGTAGGAAGGGGCTGCGCCCATGGCTTTTGAGCCCGCTCAACATAGCTTCATTACGCTCGAGGGTGTCGATGGCGCCGGTAAATCTACGCAGGCGCGCCTGCTTGCCCGTGCGCTCGACCTTGCCGGCTACCAGGTTGTGACCCTGCGCGAGCCGGGCGGTACCGCCATCAGCGAAAAGATCCGTGCTCTGCTGCTCGACCCCGCCAATACGGCGATGGGCGACACCTGCGAGTTGTTGCTCTACGAGGCCGCGCGCGCCCAGTTGGTGCACGAGGTCATCGCGCCTGCCCTTGCTGCCGGCAAGGTGGTCCTGTGCGACCGCTTCTACGATTCCACAACTTGCTATCAGGCGTTTGCCGATGGCCTCGATCGCCAGATAGTGCGCGATGCCAACAACCTGGCCGTCGCGGGGACGCACCCGGCGCTCACGCTCGTCTATCACATCACGCCCGAGCAGGCGGCGCTGCGCATGGCAGCCCGTGGCGCGGCAGATCGCATGGAGGCTAAGGGCATGGCCCTCCAAGAGCGTGTCTACCAGGGATTTTGCGCCATCGCCGCCGAGGAACCAAACCGCGTAAAGCTCATCGACGCCACTGCGACCGTCGAGGAAGTCTTCGAGAAGACGGTCGAGCAGATTCGCGCGTACGGTCTCGACATTTCGCAAGATGCTGTCGCCGCCGCGCTTGCCAAGGAGGCCGAGTAACATGGCCCCCGCTCAGGCAAGCCTGCTGGCCAAGCTCGACACCCAAGAGCGCGTTCGCGATTTTTTGACCAACGCCGTCGCCAGCGGCCGCGCATCGCACGCCTACCTGTTTTTGGGCGCTCCCGGTGCCGGCAAGCTCGATGCCGCATGGGCGCTCGCCCAGGCCTTCCTGTGCGAGCAGGACGGCTGCGGAGCATGCGACAGCTGCGTACGCGTTGCTCGGCATACGCATCCTGACGTGCACTATTACACGCCCGAGAGCGCCACAGGCTACCTCATTGCCCAGACCCGCGAGCTGCTCGATGACGTGCCGCTGGCGCCCATCCGTGCCAAGGCCAAGGTCTACATCATCGACCGTGCCGAGCAACTGCGCGCCAACACCGCCAACGCGCTGCTCAAGACACTCGAGGAGCCGCCCGAGGGCGTTATGTTCATCCTGCTGGGCACCTCGGCAGACGTGATGTTGCCCACCATCGTGAGCCGCTGCCAGTGCGTGCCGTTTCGGCTGGTATCGCCCGCCGTCGCCGCGCAGGCCGTGAGCCGCGCCACCGGTCAGGACCCTGCGCGTTGCCGCATGGCCGTCGCCGTGGCGGGAAGCCCCACGCGTGGCATCGAGTTCCTCAAGAGCGCCGAGCGCCAGGACGCCCGCCGTCAGATGGTTCGCGCCATCGATTCGCTTATCGCCGCCGACGAGGCCGACGTGCTCAGCCGCGCCAAGTCACTCATCGTCGCCGTTAAGGCGCCGCTCGCCGAGGTCAAGTCCACGCAGGAAAAGGTGCTCGAGCAAAACGCCGACTACCTGTCGCGTGGAGCATTGAAGCAGCTTGAGGACCGCAACAAGCGCGAACTCAACGCGCGCGAG
>DBEZQF010000267.1:0-6334 GCA_048254795.1 Collinsella sp.
ACGTTCTCGCGGACCTCTTTGCCAGCCTGCTCGCGCAAGCCGGTCTTGTCCATCGAGACAAACCACTGGTCGGTAGCACGGAAGAGCACCGGGTGCTTGCAGCGCCAGCAGTGCGGATAGCTGTGCGTGATCTTCTTCTCGAGGACCAGGGTGCCGCGCTCGCGCAGGAACTCGATGATGTGCGGGTTGGCCTCGTCGGTATCCATGCCGCTGAAGGGGCCGCCGGTGCCAAACTCCTCGCCGGTGTAGAACTTGCCGTCGTCATCGACCGGCATGCAAATGTCGGTGATGCCCTCCTTGAGGCAGGCGAAGTAGTCGTCGACGCCGTGACCGGGCGAGTTGTGGACGATACCGGTACCGTCATCGACACCGACGTAATCGGCCAACAGTGCCACGCCCTCAACACCGTCAAAGATCGGCTGCTTATAGTGAATGTGATGGAAGGTCTCGGCGGGAACCACATAGGGCTTGCCGTCGACCACAACCGGGGTGTACTCCCAGCCAAACTCCTCGCAGCACTTGGGAGCCAGGTCCTCGAGCATGACCTCGGCGCGGCCGTCGTGCTCAACGGCGACGTAGGCGGCACCGGGCTTGAGAGAAACTGCCTGGTCGGAGGGGATGGTCCACGGCGTGGTCGTCCAGATGATAAAGTCAACCGGGCCGTCGAAGTTCTCGAGGCCGACGGGCTTGGAGGTCATCTCAAAGCGCACGAAGATGGACGGGCTCGTCTCGTCGGAGTACTCAATCTCGGCCTCAGCAAGTGCGGTATGGCAGTGCTTGCACCAGTGGACGGGCTTGTGACCGCGATAGATCATGCCCTTGTCGAACATGGCCTTGAAAACCTCGATGTCGGCGGCGTCATGCTGGTGATAGAGCGTCAGATAGGGGTTGTCCCAATCGCCGAGCACGCCCAGGCGACGGAAGCCGGCCTTCTGCAGCTCGATGTTCTCGACAGCGAACTTATTGCAAAGCTCACGGATCTTAGCCGTGGAGGTCTGGTTGAACTTCTCGGTGCCGAGCTTCTCCTCGACCTTATGCTCGATCGGCTGGCCATGGCAGTCCCAACCGGGAACATAGGGAACCTCATAGCCCTGCATCATCCAGTAGCGGTTGATCATGTCCTTGGAGATCTTGTTCATGGCGTGGCCGATGTGGATCGGGCCGTTGGCGTACGGAGGGCCGTCGTGCAGCACGAACTTCTTGTGACCCTCGTTCTTCTTCAGAACCTGCTCGTAGACCTTGTTGTCCTGCCAGTCCTTGAGTCGCTTGGGCTCGGACTTGGAAAGACCGGCACGCATGGGAAAACCGGTTTTGGGCAGATTCATCGTCTGCTTGTACTCGTTTGCCACGGTACCCCTTTCATGTCGTGGGCGCGCACGCCCGTTGGGCACCAAAAAAGCGCCCGTCCCTACAAGCTGGGACGAAGCGCCACAAAACGGACTGTACGCCCGCAAAAGCTCTTCGTTTAACCACCCAGCTTAGATGCCCTCGCCCGCGTATTCGCGCGCTCGCATCCGTTACTCGGCTGGCCTGTATCGACGACCATCTCGGCGATATCTACTAAGACGAGCCTGTGCGACGCGTCCGTTGGGACCGCAGCTCCGGGGTGATTTTCATCGGTCGCATGCACGGGTTCTCAGCGCTCCCCGCTCTCTGTGGCATGCGGACGGCCGACTACTCGTCCCCATCAACGCTTATGCGGAGTATGCTAGCACGTTCCGCGCCGGCGAAAAACCCTCAACACTGGTTTCATACGTAAGAAATTTCTCGTGGTCGTTAGCGTTCTCTAGGAGCAAAATACCTGAAAGCACTTTAACTAACGAAAGAAGGCTGCCATGCGCACAATCGGAATGAGCGACTACACCGTCGGCGAGGATTGCTTTACCGAGCTGCCCGCCGCACTGGCGGAGTACGGCGCGAAGAAAGTCGCCATCATTGGTGGCAAGCGAGCCCTAGCTGCGGCGCTGCCGGGCATCGAGGCGGCGCTTGAAGGTACCGACGTCGAGATTCTGGAGACGCGCGTCTACGGCACCAACAGTACGCGCGCCAATATCGCCAAGGTCGTGAACTCCCCCGCTTGCCAGCAGGCAGACGTGCTTATCGCCTGTGGCGGCGGCAAGGCACTCGACACCGTCAAGACAGCGGCAATCGAGCTCAAGAAGATTGTCTTTACGGTGCCGACGATTTGCTCTAACTGTTCCGCCGCGACCGCCATTGCCGTCGTCTACAACGACGATGGATCGCTCGAGGGCTATTCGTACCCCAACCGACCGGCGCACATCTTCATCAATCCCAAGATCATCGCCGAGGCTCCGGCGAAGTACTTCTGGGCCGGCGTGGGCGACGCCCTGTCCAAGCAGCCCGAAGTCGAGTACGCCACGAGCGCCGGCGACCTGGAGCACACCGCCGGCCTTGGCCTGGCTCTTGCCCACACCTGTTCCGAGCCGCTGTTTACCTACGGTGTTCAGGGTCTTGAGGACGTTCGTCAGAATCTGTCGAGCGAGGCCGTCAAGCAGATCGCGCTCGACATCGTGGTCAACACGGGCTATGTCTCGAACCTGACCAACCAGAACGATTACTACTACAACTCGAGCGTGGCGCACGCGTTCTACAACGCCACCTGCAGCATTCCGCGTGAGGGCACCTACCTGCACGGCGAAGTCGTAAGCCTGGGCGTGCTGGTGTTGTTCGCCTACACGGGCGACACCGAGAACCTTAAGCGCTATGCTGACTTCAACAAGCAGATGGGGCTGCCCGTAACGCTTGAGCAGGTCGGGCTTTCCGAGACCGATATCCCTGCCCTGTGCGAGCACGCGCACGCCACCAACGAGTGGAAGCAAGGCAACCCCGAGCCCTTCACCGACGAAAAATTCGCCGCCGCCATCAAGGCCGCCAACGCCTACGGCCACACGCTCTAGACCCAGGCCAAAACCACCACAAGGGAGCCGCACCTTTGTGGTGGTTTTTTATTGCTCCAGCATGCTGGGGTCGAACTCGCTAGCCGGGATCACGCGATAACCGTGGCGGAGCAGTAAATCAACGAAGACGCCGTTGCCCGCCGTGAGGGTGCCACTGAATGTTCCGTCGTAGATGAGGCTCGCGCCGCACGAGGGACTACGGTCCTGCAGGATGCACGCGGCGATCTCTTCCGGCCCACCCGCCTGCTCGCACATGTCGAGCGCACGTTGGGCGCCTAGGCGAAATTCCAGGTCAACGGACACGCCCTCGCAGGTACGGACCTCGCCGTTCACAATCTCGGACGGCTTGCGCGGCGTGGGCAGGCCCCCAAAGACCTCAGGGCAAACCAAGAGGACCTCGGTCCCTGTACGCTCGCAGGCCTCTACCAACTCGCGATGATAGTTGTCGAGCCCGTTATACTTGCAGCTCTCGCCCATCAAGCAGGCGCTCACCACGATCTTCATTTCCATCCCTCTCAAGCAAAACGCCCCATTTGAGAAAGCTGCTCAAATGGGGCGTCGGCGTTTACTGGCTCGACCGCGGCTTTACTGCTGCTTGGGCATCAGCGGATTCTCGCGCGTGAGGAGGTTCATGAACTCCTCGCCCGTGATGGTCTCCTTCTTATACAGATAACGAGCCAGCTCGTGGAGCTTGAACTTGTTCTCCTTCAGGATCTGCAGGGCGCGATCGTGCGCGTCCTCGATCAGCTTAGCGACAATCGCATCCACGCGCTCGGCCGTACCGGGGGCGCAGGTGAGCGACGTGTCCTGATTGAGATACGCGTTCTGCACGGTACCGAGCGCCATCATGCCAAACTCGTCGGACATACCAAAGCGCGTCACCATGTTGCGGGCGAGCTTGGTGGCCTGCTCGATATCGTTGGCGGCACCGGTCGTCATCTCGCCAAAGATGAGCTCCTCGGCCGCACGGCCGCCGCAGTAGACGGCAAGCTTGTCCAAGACCTCCTGGCGTGTCGTCAGGAAGCGCTCGTCCTCCTCGACCTGCATGGTATAGCCAAGAGCACCGCTCGTGCGCGGCACGATGGTGATCTTGGTAACCGGCGCGGAACCCTTTTGGCGGGCAGCGACGATGGCATGGCCGATCTCGTGGTAGGAAACGACCTGCTTCTCGTGGTCGGAAAGCACCGTGGACTTACGCTGTTGGCCGGCAATGACGACCTCCACCGACTCCTCGAAGTCGTCCTGGGTTGCACGCTTGCGACCCTCGCGAACGGCGCGCAGGGCGCCCTCGTTGATGATATTGGCCAGGTCGGCGCCCGAGGCACCGGGCGTGGCGCGGGCAATCGCGGTCAGATCGATCGGCGGCTCGGTCTTCACACTCTTGGCGTGGAGCTCGAGGATGTTCTTACGGCCGGTCAGATCGGGCAACTCGACGGGGATGCGGCGGTCAAAACGACCGGGGCGCAGCAGGGCCGGATCGAGGCTGTCGGGACGGTTGGTGGCAGCGAGGACAACGATACCCTTGTGGTTATCGAAGCCATCCATCTCGGTCAGCAACTGATTGAGCGTCTGCTCGCGCTCGTCGTTGCCGCTAAAGCCGCCGCCATCGCGCTTCTTACCGATGGTATCGATCTCATCGATAAAGACGATACACGGGGCCTTTTCCTTGGCCTGCTTAAACAGGTCACGAACCTTTGCAGCGCCGCGACCAACAAACATCTCGACGAACTCAGAGCCCGAAATGCTGAAGAACGGAACACCGGCCTCGCCGGCAACAGCCTTGGCAAGCAGGGTCTTACCGGTACCCGGAGGGCCAACAAGGAGAGCACCGCGCGGCAGCTTGGCGCCGATCTCCTCGTAGCGCTGCGGCTTCTCCAGAAAGTCGACGACCTCCTTGAGAGACTCCTTGGCCTCTTCCTGGCCGGCGACGTCCTTAAAGGTCACGCCCACGTCCTTGGAGGCAATCACGCGCGCGCCGGACTTACCCAGTCCGCCGCCGCCAAAACCGCCGCCGCCAAAGTTCATCGACGGACCGTCATCGCCCATGGCCTTCTTCATGCGGCGGTTGAGCCACCAGCCGATCAGGAAGAAAATCGCCATGGGAAGGATAAGGGTGAGCAGGTAGTAGGTCATCAGACCCGAGTTCTTATCGGGAACGACCGACTCCAGTGAAGCACCGGACTCAAGCACGCGATCGGTAAAGCCCGCGTCATTCGGAACACCGGTTGTCTTGTAGGCGATGTTCTCGTCCTCGCCCTTCTTGGTGTAATAAATCGTGTAATCGTCCGTGTTGTACTCGACCTTGTCGACACTCTTCTTATCGAGCGCTTTGACAAACGTCGAATAATCGGTCTTCGTAATCTGCTGCGTGTGACCGATGTTGGGGAACAGAACGGTCGAGAGCACGAGGTAGACGACGAAGGCGATGAGCACGTAGAGGATCATATTCCGTCTACGTTTGTTGTCATCCATCTCCATCTGTTTGAACTCCATCTACTGGGGTTGATAATGGTTTCTAGAATACCCAACCCGAGCGACGATAAACCGACGCCGGGCACGAAAGGACAGAGATGGCATCACTGTAAGTCGGCAAGGTTCAAATCTATACAGGCGACGGCAAGGGCAAGACGACGGCTGCTTTGGGGCGCGAGAGGATGTCGAGGAACTGATTGCGATAAAGCCCGCCACCGCGGAGCTCGTGCTCCCCGGCCGCGGCTTGCTACCCCTCGCCGACCTTGCCGACCTAGTAACCGAAATGCGCCCCGTCAAACACTACTTCGATGAAGGTCTCCTAGCCCGCCAAGGCATCGAATACTAATTGATTCGTTTTCCGCCAACACCTAAAGCTCATAAGGAAGTTGCGGTGGAATAGTACTTGTTTGACGGTCCGCAAGGACTTTTCAGGAACTATTTCACCGCAACTTATCAGGGGTATCCGACGGATGAGCTAGGCGGTGGCGCGGCCTAGCCAGTTGCCGCTGTGGTGGTAGATGGTGAACATGGTTGCGGTGATGAGCCAGGTTACGGGGTAGACCAGCAGTAGATGCTCAAGCGACGGATCGAAGGGCATGATTGCAAACACCCAGATCACCCTCAAGACAACGGTGCCAAAGATGGTGAGCATCATAGGCTGCAAGCTCACGCCGGCGCCGCGAATGGAGCCCGACGCGTTTTCGATAATCGAGAAGATCGCGTAAAACGGCGCGATGAAATGAAGAATCGTCGTGGTGTACGCCGAAATCGAAGCATCGTCGACAAACAGACGCGACAACGGACCCGAGAACACCAGCAGCACGGCAGACAGGCCACCAATGAGCATAAACGACAGCACGAGCGACGTATGGTAGCCCTTGCGCATGCGCTCGTAGTTGCGCGCGCCAAAGTTCTGCGCCGAGAACGTAGTGATCGATACGCCG
>DBEZQF010000268.1:0-1503 GCA_048254795.1 Collinsella sp.
CGACCAGCTTACCGAGGTCGTCGAGAAGATCATCGATGGCAAGGCTTCCGTCCATGCCACGCGCGGCGTGCTCGACCTGGGCGCCGATACCCTGCCCAAGCTGATGCAGGACAACACCGACCGCAACCGCACCTCCCCGTTTGCCTTCACCGGCAATAAGTTCGAGTTCCGTGCCTGCGGCTCCGAGCAGAACGTCTCCGACTCCAACCTGGTGCTCGATGCCGCCGTGGCCAAGTCGCTCAAGTCCTTCGCCGACGCACTCGAGGGTACGCCCGAGGATGAGTTCCAGGACGCTGCGCTCGAGTACTGCAAGAAGGTCCTGACCGACCACCAGCGCATCCTGTTCTCCGGCGATGGCTACTCCGATGAGTGGCCCGTCGAGGCCGAGAAGCGCGGCCTTGCCAACAACAAGACCACGGCCGACGCCCTGCCTGCCTTTGTTTCCGATAAGGCCATTGCGCTCTTTGAGGAGACGGGTGTCCTGACCAAGGCCGAGGCCCAGTGCCGCTACGACTGCAAGCTCGAGAAGTACAACAAGCTCATGAACATCGAGGCTACCACGATGGTTCGCGAGGCGCGTCGTACCTATCGCCCGGTCATTACCGCCTATGCCACCAAGGTCGCTAAGGGCCTTGAGACTATTCGTGCCGCCGGCGCCGAGGCCGCCATGCAGTGTGAGCAGAACACGCTCAACAAGCTCTGCAACGGTATCACCACCATCAACGATTCCATCAAGGCGCTCGACGCCGTGCATCAGAAGGCCGAAGGCCTCGATGGTCAGGAGCAGGCCAACGTGTATGCACATGAGGTCGTTCCCGCTATGGATACGCTGCGCGCCGCCGTGGATGCCATGGAGGAGATCGTGGCCGCCGACTACTGGCCGGTCCCGACCTATGACGACATCCTGTTCTACGTGTAGAGCGTAACTGACATATCGTCACGGTATTGAACCGGGGTCTGCATCATGCGGGCCCCGGTTTTTGTTTGCGAAGGACGCTTTGAAGCCCGTTTTGCCGCCGACTTGCCTAGGTATAAAGGGTTGTGGACAAAAAACGTCAAATATGAGTACTGTCACAAGTCCTGTAGCATTATTTATTTGCAAAATATGTAGTGTTACGCAACATATGTACAAGTACTTAGCCGATAAACGTCTGCAATTCTTCCGCCGTAGGACGCCTGACGTCTAAATCGACTTCTAAAGGCATGAAATCGCTGTTACTAAAATGGTAACAGTACTCATATTTGCTATTTTTTGCCCACAGGCCTTGCGATGATGTCGGGATTCGTACCCTGTCGGGTTCGAATCCCGACATATCGGTAGCAAAAAGCCCGCTACCGAATTGGTAACGGGCTTCACATCTCAAATGGTGCCCCCAGCGGGATTCGAACCCGCGATATCCACCTTGAAAGGGTGGCGTCCTTGGCCGCTAGACGATGGGGACAGCGGGAAAGAGTATAGCAGACTTTTTTAGCCGTTCACATATCGTTGGCAAACTGAAAAAC
>DBEZQF010000269.1:0-1258 GCA_048254795.1 Collinsella sp.
GCGGGTGAACAGGCCGGAGCCGTGGACGCGCGGCAGAACGCCGACCTCGGCAGCCAGCGGGCGAATTTCGTCCGGCGTGCGGCCGTCGACGCGCTTGCCCTCGAGCAGCCACTTCTTGACGATCTTCTTCTGCATCTTGTACAGGCACACGTCGATCTGGACATCCCAGTCTTCTGCATACTTCTCGCCGAACTTCTCTTTGAAATCGACGACAGCCTCGGTCAGACGGGCCTCACGGACGTTCTTGTCGTCGGTGTCGAGCGCGTAGGCGATCTTGTCCAGACCGTACTCGCACAGATCGTCGAGCATGTCATGGTTGACGGCAGCCTTTTCAAACGTGAACTTCGGCTTGCCGATGGCGTCAACGATGGTGTTGATGAACTCCACGACCTTGACGTTCGTCTCATGGGCCAGCTTGATGCACTCCATGAGGATGTCTTCCTTGACCTCGTTGGCCTCCGTCTCGATCATGACGACCTTCTCGTGAGTCGACGCGATGGTCACGAAGCACTGGCAGGCGTTGCGCTCATCCTGCGAGGGGTTGACGATATACTTGCCATCCAGATAGCAGACATTGGTGGTCGCGGTCGGGCCGTTCCAGGGAATGTCAGAGTAGGCGATGACGAGAGACGAGCCGATGGAGGCGACGATCTCAACAGGGTTATCGTAGTCCTGCGCGAGGATGGTGTTGGTCAGAACGACGTCGTTGCGGAGTTCCTCGTCGAACAGGGGGCGCATCGGGCGGTCGATGAGGCGGGAGATCAGCACGCCGCGGTCGGAGGGCTTGCCCTCGCGGCGGTTGAACGAGCCGGGGATGCGGCCGACAGCGTACATACGCTCTTCGACCTCGATGGTCAGCGGGAAATAGTCGATGCCAGCCTTGGGCAGGGGAGAGGCGACAGCCGTGACGAGCACGACGGTATCGCCGTAGCGGCAGATGGCCTCTGCATTGCAGAGCTCTGCGACCTTGCCGGTCTCGACCGTAAAGGTACGGCCGCCGATCTCGGTTTCAAAAATGTGGTGATTCGGATACTGCTTGTGGGTGATCATGAAAGAACCTCCTTCGTTTTTTGCGCGCGTGGGAGGTTTAGCACTTGAAACTGGCGTCCGGGCACAGACGCTACTTTCAACTGCTAAATGGAACCCACGCGCAGTATAATAGTAGTTGGATTTATAAAAAAGGGCGGTCGCCCGACCGCCCTTTTCCTATGACTTACTTACGCAGGCCGAGCTTTGCAACGATTGCACGATAGCGGTT
>DBEZQF010000270.1:0-2049 GCA_048254795.1 Collinsella sp.
ACGCAGACCATCCCCATTGCGATTTACTTTGAGTGGATGGGCGGCAACACCTCGGTGGCCCTCTTTTGGGTCGCCGTCGTGATCGTGTTCAGCTTCCTGGTCATCCTGTTCATCAACATGTACACCGCTCATTCGCAAAAGTATCGCGAGCGGGGCCTTTCCCGTGCGGAGCGCAAGCGGATCAAAGATCTTGCCGGACAGGGCGATTCACTCGACCCGGCGGGCGGCGATGCCTTGCGTATCGATCGCGAGGCGCTGGCCGAGCTCATGCGCGATGATACGGTGCCGCAGGGAGGTCGATAGGCCATGTCGCTCGTTTTGGATATCAAAAAGCACTACCCCGGGTTTATGCTCGACATGCAGCTTGACGCCGGCGAGGAGCGCGTGGCGCTGCTCGGTGCCTCAGGTTGCGGCAAGAGCTGCACACTGCGCTGCATTTCCGGTGTGGAGACGCCCGACGAGGGAAAGATCGTTGTCAACGGCGTGACCTTTTTTGACTCGGCGGCGGGCATCAACCTGTCGCCCCAGGAGCGAAAATGCGCCTTGTTGTTCCAAAACTATCAGTTGTTTCCCAACATGACGGTGGCCGATAACGTATGTGCCGGTGTAAAGGACGTGGGCGACGCCGCTGCGCGCAAAAAGCTCGCCGAGCGCTATCTGGGCATTTTCGGTCTGGCTGATTTCGCCGACCGCTATCCCGCGCGCCTCTCGGGCGGCCAGCAGCAGCGCGTGGCGCTCGCGCGCATGGTGGCGGCGCACCCGGGCATCTTTATGTTCGACGAGCCCATGAGCGCACTCGATTCCTATCTTAAGAGCGCGCTCGAACAGAACATGCTCGACCTGTTCGATGTGTGCAACCGCACCGTGCTCTACGTGAGCCACGACATCGATGAGGCATGCCGCCTGTGCCAGCGCATCTGCGTGATGCACGACGGGCATGTTGAGGAGATCGGCTCCATCGAGGACGTGGTCCGCCGTCCGCAGACGCTGGCGGCGCTGCGCCTGACGGGCTGCAAGAACACAAGCCGGGCGCGCAAGATCGGTGACGAAGAAGTTGAGGCCCTCGACTGGGGCATGACCTTTAACGTGGGTCGCGCGGTTCCCGATAATGTGGCGTACTTGGGCGTTCGCGCAAGCTACTTCCATGTTGACAATCGCGCTGAGCGGGGTCGCAACAGCTATGATTTGCACGTGGCCCGTGTGAGCGATTCGCGTTTTGAGCGGCTGGTGTTGCTGGACGTGCCACGCGGCGATGCGCCCACGCGTCTGCAGTGGAAGGTCAACAAGGTGGGCGTGCCTGTCGACGAGCTGCCGCAAGCAGGCGAGACGCTGCGCATGCACTTCGATGCGAGTAGAATCCACTTGGTTTGTCGATAGTGCCGGGTAATGCCGTCGGGGATATAAGCCTCGGCGGCTTTGTCTTGCCGCTCGCCGAATGAGGGATGACAAACTCTTATCAATAAAAAAGATTATTTATTAAACGACGGCACACGACGCTGTCGTACGAATGTCAACGGTGTTCGCATGTTCGATGACCGTTGATATAGTTGACCTTATCTTGTAAAGGAGGGTACGCACATGCCGCAGACGACATATATTCGCCGCGTTGCCGCGCGTGCCCTATATATGGCTCGGAGCCGCATATGAGCAGGTATGTTCACGGCTCCGGGAGAGACGACGCACAACTAAATAATCAGCTGCAAAGCAGGTTCCCCAAAATTCCGGGTTTAGGCGCGGTCGGGTTTTCGCCACCCACCGTGCAGCAATACCGTAGCTATTCATTTTTGATTCGAGAGGGGAACCGTCATGGCTGAAGAATTTGATTTCCATCCGATGTGGGAGAGCCTCGGCATGAATCTTGCCGACCACGACATGCTGCTGGGCGCCGTGGGCCAGATGTACGGCGATATGTTCCTGACGCAGAACAATCGCCCCAAGTCCACGTCCTACCTGGATTTTGTCGCCACCAACATCCACAGCGGCCGTATTAAGGAGATGCTCGACAAGAAGGAGGCCGGCGAGGCCACCAAGATCGTCGGTTCGTTCTGT
>DBEZQF010000271.1:0-2556 GCA_048254795.1 Collinsella sp.
GTCGATGCCGATGATGATGGCGATCAGGGCGACGCCCAGGACGGGCACGTTGGCGTAGGAGCACAGCAGGAAGCCCAGGAAGTAGAAGGGCACGAGCTGCTTGGTGAGCACCAGGCGGCCGAGCATGGCGAAGCCCATGGCCGGCAGGATGTTGGCGGCAACGCCAAAGCCAGCAAGGACAAAGGGCGGGATGAAGTCGAGCATGCCCTGGATGGCGTCAGCACCCAGATAGAACGACAGCGAGCACAGCAGGAACGCCATGATGATACCGGTCAAACCGATCAGGAAGTGCATCGCATAGACACCCTTAAGGTTGCCCTGGCCGGAGAAGACATCAGCGCGGTCAACCAGAATCGGCAGGGCGGCGTTGAGGATGTTCTTGATGGCAAGGCACAGCGTGGCGATGGGCATAGCGAGCGCGATGGCTGCCTCGGTGCTCTGGCCCAACTGGATAGCGAAGGCGCAGGCGAGCACGCCGCCGATCGTCTCATCAGGCGGCACGTAGGCGCCGATGGAGATCGAGCCCATGAACAGCAGCTCCAGGCTGGCGCCGATCGCGAGGGCGGACTGCAGGTCCCCCAGCACCAGGCCCACGAGCGGGCACAGGACGATGGGGCGGAACGCATAGAGCGTACCGAGCTGGAAGTCGAACTTACCAAATGCGGCGATAAGTCCGATGAGGATTGCTTGGGTAAGCATATATCCCCCTTTCCTAATAGGACACTACGAAGAGCTCAGACTCTTCGAAATTGAACGCCTAGAGCACGCTTGCGCAGTCAACCTTGTGGTCATCGGCCAGAGGACGGATCTCGACCTCGACGCCGTTGTTCAGCATCTCGCGCACATCGGCCTCCTCGGCTGCAGTCAGGAAGATCTGACGAGAGACCTGACGAGCATCGGGGCGCTTCTCGTCCTTGGGCTTGGTGTTGCCCAGGTTGACCGACTTGATCTGCGGGCAGCCTTCAACAAGCCGCTTTGCCTCAGCGATGGTGGCGACACAGATAATCATCTTGTATTTGTCAGTCACACCCGAGTTAATGGCCTCGATGGCATTCGCCATATCCTTGATGACGAGCTTGCAGCCGGCAGGCTTGCCCATCTTGAGCGTCGACTTCCACACCGGGTCGTTGGCGACCTTATCGCCCACGCAGAAAATGCAGTTGGAGCCAAGGCCCTGGACCCAAGAGACCGCGACCTGGCCATGAAGCAGGCGATGGTCGACGCGAAGTAGCTGAATCATAATGTGACCCCCCAAAGGTCTTGTGCCGTCTTACGGCGTGTCAGTAGGTGCTGCGGATTAGAACTCTTCTTCCTCTTCGTCATCGACCAAAAGATCGTTGACAAACTTCACGCGCGTATCGTCCGCAGCGACGATGGCGCGAATCGTCTCCTCAACCGGCGCCGACTCGTCAGAGAACAGCAGCTGGATAAGCAGAGGAAGGTTCATGTTGGTAACGAGGTACGTGCGGGGACGCGTCTGGACGATCTTGGTGAACTCGTTGTTGACGCTGCCGCCAAAGAGGTCGGTGCAGACAACGACATCATCGTCGGCAGCCATGCCTGCCAGCAGTTTTTGGGCCTCCTCGGCCACGTCCATGCGGTCATCGACGAACATCGAAAGATCGTGGACGTTGTCGCGAGCGCCCGAGAGCAGCTCGACACTCTCCTTGATGCCGGTAGCGAAGTGCGCATGGCTGGCGATGATGTACTGTCTCATTCTGTGTTCCTCTCAATAGCCCGGCACGTTCCCGCACCCGTTTTCTTTAGTAGTCGAACTGGTGATAGTAGCGACGATACTTGAGGTTGTGCTTGGTGACCGTCTCGTAGTAGCGAGCCAGGCGGTCGGTAACGAGCACCGTCAGAATCCACGGAGACACGATGACGCGGAACTCGTCGTCAAGGCCGGGGATCGCGAACTCGGCGGTGTCGATGACGTTGATGTCGGTGTCGCCGGTCACGCCGCGGGTCAGGAAGGCGCGGACGCGCTCGTCGAGCTTGCGGTTCTCGTCCTCGCCCATGAACAGGAAGACCGGGACGCCCGGCTCCACGAGCTCGAGGGTGCCGTGGAAGAAGTCGGCCGAGGTGATGTAGCGGGTGCGCTTCCACTGCATCTCCTCGAGGATGCACATCGAGAACAGGATGGTCTCGCCCCACAGGGCGCCGGAGCCGATGAACATGGTGTAGGGGGCCAGGGCGTACTTCTTGGCGAGCTCCTCGGCGCGCGGCTCGAAGCGCTTGCGGATGTCGAGCATGTCCTTCCAGATGTCCTTGGTCTGCTCGATAAACAGGTCAAACTTGGGGAAGCAGCCGCGGCGGTTGAGCAGGCGCAGGCCGAAGCAGTCGGCGAGGTAGTAGCCCTTCTCGCAGCCGCCCGAACCATGGTCAGAAGCCATGGCGACGCAGTTCTCGGCACCCACAGCCTGGCCGATGGGGCCCTCGGGCTTGGTCATGGCGTAGACGCGCACGCCCATGCCCTTCATCTTCTTGACGGCCTCGAGGACCTCGGGGGTGGTGCCGGACTCGGAGGCGGTGAGCACGACGGACTTCTCGGTCATG
>DBEZQF010000272.1:0-3546 GCA_048254795.1 Collinsella sp.
CGGGAGTAACCAGGGGAAATGCCGCGGCGTACTGCCGCGTGCCGCCATGTAAGCCACCGCGTTATTTACTCCCCATGTACGCCGGAAATGCCTTGGCATGCAATGGGGAGTAAAAACTCAGCTTACGCAGGCCCGAGCGGCGCTCACCGTCTTGCCTAGCGTCCTGATTCGGTTGCGCTGGTTGCGAAATGCGGGGAGCCGCTACAGCGAGGCTTTCCAGTCCTCGTACTCGCTGTCGTCGATCTCGCCGTTCTCGAGCTGCGCGCGCTTCTCTGCCCACAGCTTGATGGCCATCGTGGCTTTGGGTGCGTGCGGAGCCTTGGGGTTCAGGGAGAGCCCCGAGCCGTCGGCTGCGGGCACGATGCCGAAGGAGTCCTCCAGCCGCACGAGCAGCGACATGAGGTCGCCTGCGGTCTCGACGCCGTAATCCTTGAGGGCGTTGACGGACACGCCGAGTGCTGCGGCGATGGATTCGAGCAGCTCGGGCTTCACGGCGCGGATGCCGCTCTCGTAGTGGCGCACGGCCCCTTCGGTCAGGCCGACCGCCTCGGCGAGCTGCGCCTGCGTCATGCCGCGCGACTTGCGGTACCGCCTTATGTTCTCGCCTACGGACATGCGCCCTCCTCCTGGAATTACGTACCCGCACATCTTATCAGCGTACGCAAATGTACGCAATTCTATTGACAGTACAGATATGTACGTTTACTCTGAATCTGTAAACCGTACGTATGCGTACGCTGTTGATAGGAGGAACCATGGACGAGAAGGTGGCGAAGACGCCGAGGCCGCACATGCTGGACGCCGACGAGGTCGCGGAGCTGCTGAGGATCAAGAAAGGCAGCGCCTACGAGGTGATCAGGAAGATAAACGCCGAGCAGGAGGCGCGCGGGCGCGTGGTGATCCGCGGGCGCGTCCGGAGCGACGTCTTCGACGCCCTGTACTTCCCGGAGGTGGACTGACATGCCCGTGTACAAGGATGACAACAACGGCACGTTCTACGTGCAGTGCTACTACCGCGACGCCCGCGGCTCGAAGCGCCACAAGACAAAGCGCGGCTTCTCCTCCGAGGTGGAGGCCGCCGTGTGGGAGGGCCAGTTCAAGAGCCTCAACGGCGGGGCCATGGACATGACGTTCTCCGAGTTCGTCGAGGTGTACGCCTCCGAGGTGAGGCCGCGCATACGCGAGCACACGTGGATCACCAAGGAGTACATCATCAACGACAAGCTCGTGCCGTTCTTCGGGGACATGCGCATGTGCGACGTGAGGCCAATCGACGTCATCAGGTGGCAAAACGAGCTCACCGAGCACCGGGACGCCGACGGGAAGCCCTGGGCGCCGACCTACCTGCGCACGGTGAACAACCAGCTCAACGCCATCTTCAACCACGCCGAGCGCTACTACGGCCTCACCGACAACCCGGTGCGCAGGGTCGACAAGATAGGCTCGAAGAGAGGCGGCGAGATGCAGTTCTGGACCAAGGACGAGTACCTGAGGTTCAGCGAGGCCGTCATGGATAAGCCGCTGTCGTTCCACGCCTTCGAGCTGCTCTACTGGACGGGCATCCGCTGCGGCGAACTCCTGGCGCTCACGCCGTCCGATTTCATGCTGGAGAGCTCGCGGCTGCGCATCAACAAGTCGTACCAGAGCCTCCACGGCGTGGACACCGTGACCGACCCCAAGACGCCCAAGTCGGTCCGCACGATCGTCATGCCGGCCTTCCTGCGCGACGAGATGGCGGACTTCATCGAGATGCGCGACGACGTTGCTCCCGACGAGCGCCTGTTCGCCGTTACCAAGCACTTCCTGGCCCATGAGATGGAGCGCGGGTGCAAGGCGTCGGGCGTGAAGCGCATCCGAATTCACGACATACGCCACAGCCATGTGAGCCTGCTGATCGAGATGGGCTTCTCCGCGCTGGCCATCGCCGAGCGCATGGGCCACGAGGCGGTGGACATCACCTACCGCTACGCGCACCTGTTCCCCACGAAGCAGGACGAGATGGCCGCCGCCCTTGACGGAGCGAGGGGGTGAGCAAGATGCCGTGCGAGAACAGCGCCCGCAAGCGCAGCAAGACGATGGCGTTCCGCTGCACGCCCGAAGAGCACAAGCTCATATGCGAGATGGCTGCCTGGAGCGGCATGCTCAGGCAGGACTACATCATCGCTAAGCTAACCGATACAGAGGTTGAAGTGAGGCCCTCCGTGAGCATGCAGAAGGCGCTGAAAGACTCGATGGCGGAATTGGCCAAAGAGGTGAAACTGGCGGCCTCCTACGGCGAGCTGAGCGAGTCCCTGCAGCAGAGGATCGAGCTGGTGATGAGGCTCTTCCTGGCGCTCAGCGAGCCGATAGACGCACCAGCGGAAGAGGAACCGCAAACGAAGGCGCCCTCGGCTGTGCCGAAGACGCCTGAAGCTGGCGCCGATGGCGACATGAGCATCTTCGGGATGGGGCGCGGGTAGCGTAATATCCGAAGCTATCCTTGAAGAGTGGACGCGAAATTGGTTCTTGATCCATGTGCGCAAAAGCAGAAGATGGGACCCATACGCTGATGAAGGGTGATGAGGCTGTCGAGGCGGGCGAAGTATTGACCAATTTGCTTCTGCTCTGCCGCAGACGGAACGGGAACACTCAACTCCATCACCTTGTTCTTGGAGATGTTGAATCTAGAGATTCCCTGAGCCAGCAGAGTGAGATCGGAACGAATCGAACTTGACCTGAGCATGTAGGCTAGGTAATGCGGGTCAAACGTTGAATCTTGTCTGTATCCAAAACAGAAGCTGTTGAGGTAAACATCATCCTGGTCAGAGAGCCAAACTGAGGACATGCCAACTTCATCTGGCGTTTCAGAAGACACAGTGAAGAACGTGTCACCGTACGCAACTTTGTTTTGGCTTGAATCTATTTCGACTGTCTCGAGCCGATTTGTGTCCGTCAGGGGATTGTCGAAGACATTGGTATACGGAACGAACCTAGCGTTGCCATGACCGAAATCTTCCTTGGTTTTACCGCTCAGACCGCCATAGGTTGTCCCACAGTTGCCCAACTTACGCTGTTCCCAGGTAGATGTATCTATGTCTTATAATGATTGCCAATAGTTAAGTGCATAACTTTTTGCAGTTCGTAGATAGGTTTCGCCATGGTTTTCGATAAAGAGGCCGCGTTCGAGGAAGCGGTCATCACCGTGCTGAAGCAGCACGGCTGGGACGACGCGGGGGGCGTGCTTCGCTATCCCACCGAGCAGGACCTCATCAACAACTGGGCGAAGATTCTATGTGCGCGTAGCGGTAGGTGATGTCCACCGCCTCATGGCCCATGCGCTCGGCGATGGCCAGCGCGGAGAAGCCCATCTCAATCAGCAGGCTCACATGGCTGTGGCGAATGTCGTGTATGCGGATGCGCTTCACGCCCGACGCCTTGCACCCGCGCTCCATCTCGTCGCGCAGGAAGGCCGGCATGACGATCGTGCGGACCGACTTGGGCGTCTTGGGGTCGGTCACGGTGTCCACGCCGTGGAGGCTCTGGTACGACTTGTTGATGCGCAGCCGC
>DBEZQF010000273.1:0-6973 GCA_048254795.1 Collinsella sp.
GCCAGCATGATCGTGGCGCTGATCATGTCCTACACCATCAACCGCCAGCTGGCTAACATTTACTTGATCGCGGTCATCCTGCTGGGCTGCGTGCTGGTGTACATCATGACGCACGCCACCCGCTATTTCACCGAGGCTTTCCGCAAGTACGATGACCTGAACGAGAGCGTGCAGGAGAATGTTTCTGCAATCCGCGTGGTCAAAGCCTACGTGCGGGAAAAGTTCGAGAGCGAGAAGTTCCGCAAGGCCAGCGAGAACGTGCGCAACCTGCTGATGCGCGCTGAACTTATCATCGCCTGGAACGCCCCCTTCATGCAGTTGACCGTCTACAGCTGCATCCTGCTCATCAGCTGGATGGGCGCACGGCTCATCGTCAGCTCCGGCGCCACCACCTTCACCACCGGTGACCTGATGAGCATGCTGAGCTACTGCATGAACCTCCTGATGAGCCTGATGATGCTCTCGATGGTGTTTGTCATGATCACCATGTCCGCCGCTTCCGCCAAACGTGTAGCCGAGGTCCTGGATGAGAAGTCTGACCTGACCAACGGCGAAAACCCCGTCGTGGACGTCAAGGACGGTTCTGTCAAGTTCGACCACGTCAGCTTCTCCTACAAGAAGAACGGCGAGAAGGTGCTGAGCGACATCGACCTGGACATCAAGTCTGGCGAGACCATCGGCATCATCGGCGGCACCGGCTCGGCCAAGTCCACGCTCGTAAACCTCATCGCCCGCCTGTACGACGCCACCGAGGGTACCGTGCGCGTGGGCGGCGTGGATGTACGCGACTACGACTTGGACGCCCTGCGCCACCAGGTGGCCATGGTGCTGCAGAAAAACGTGCTGTTTAGCGGCACGATTGCCGAGAACCTGCGTTGGGGCGACCCGAACGCCACCGACGAAGAGGTCCGCGAGGCCGCGCATCTGGCCTGCGCCGACGAGTTTGTCGACGGCTTCCCCAAGGGCTATGACACCTGGATCGAACAGGGCGGCTCCAATGTTTCCGGCGGTCAGAAGCAGCGCCTGTGCATTGCGCGTGCCCTGCTGCGTCGCCCCAAGATCTTGATCCTGGACGACTCCACGAGCGCCGTCGACACCAAGACCGACGCCAAGATTCGCGCAGGGCTGGCAAGCTATCTGCCCAACACGACCAAGCTCATCATCGCCCAGCGCATTAGCTCCGTGCAGGACGCAGACCGCATCATCGTCATGGAGGGCGGCCGCATCGCGCAGATCGGTAACCACGACGAGCTGCTCAAGACGAGCGAGATCTACCGCGAGACCTTTACCTCGCAGAACAAGATGTCTGCCGAGGGCGAAGAGGCCGTCGAGGCCGACACCGAGGCATCCGTAACGCAAGCTCAGACCCAGGAAGGAGGCGAGGCACATGAGTAAGGCAACGACCGCCGAGCGCGCGCTCAACCGCAAGGGCGGCACCATGTCGCGCCTCATCAAGACGCTCTTTGGCTTTTACCCCGTGCTTTTGCCCCTCGTCGTCGCCGGCGTGGTGCTCTGCGCCATCATCAACTCCATCGGCGCGACCTTCCTTCAGAGCGCCCTGCAGATTATTAGCGAATCGTGGCAGTCGGGCGATTGGGGAGCCGCGCAGCCCAAGATCGCACAGCTCGTGACCACCCTCGCCTGCATCTACGGCATCGGCATCCTGTCCTCGCTCTTCTGGAACCGCGCCATGGCCATCGTCACGCAGGGCTCGCTGGAGAAGCTGCGCGAGAAGATGTTCAACCGCATGCAGGACCTGCCGATCCGCTACTTCGACACGCACCAGCGCGGCGACATCATGAGCCACTACACCAATGACATCGACACGCTGCGCCAGATGATCAGCCAGTCGCTGCCCAACCTGCTCATGACGGTCATCGTCATCGTCACGGTGTTCTTTATCATGCTGTACTACAGCGTGTGGATGTGCTTGGTCATTATTGCCGGCGTCGCCTTTATGACCTTTATGACCAAGCTGCTCGGCTCCAACTCCGCGCGCTTCTTTATTGCGCAGCAGACCGAGCTCGGCGTTGTCGAGGGCCATATCGAGGAAGTCATGAACGGCCAGAAGGTCGTCAAGGCATTCTGCCACGAGTCTGCCGCCGAAGCCGATTTTGACGAGCGCAACGAAAAGCTCTTCGAGGTCTCGCAGAAGGCCAACATGTACGCCAACATCCTCATGCCCATCCTTATGAACCTGGGCAACCTGCTCTACGTGCTGGTCGCACTGGCCGGCGGCATTTTCCTAGCGCTGGGCGTGCCCAACCTGAGCATCTCGGGCATGGCGCTGTCCATCGCCGTCGTGGTGCCGTTCCTCAACATGACCAAGCAGTTCTGTGGACAGATCGGCCAGATCTCGCAGCAGATCAACGCCGTGGTCATGGGCCTCGCCGGCGCCGACCGTATCTTTGAGCTCATCGACGAGGAGCCCGAAGCCGACGAAGGCTATGTGACGCTTGTCAACGCTCAGGTGAACCCCGATACCTGGCAGCTCGAGGAGGCCGACCACCACACTGGCATGTGGGCGTGGAAACATCCGCACCGCGCAACCGGCGAGATCGAGTACGTGCCGCTGCGTGGCGACTTGGTCATGGACAACGTCGACTTTGGCTACACGCCCGACCACGAGGTGCTGCACGGCGTGTCCGTGTTTGCCAAGCCGGGCCAGAAGGTCGCGTTTGTCGGCGCCACCGGTGCCGGTAAGACGACCATCACCAACCTCATCAACCGCTTCTATGACATCGCCGACGGCAAGATTCGCTACGACGGCATCAACGTCAACAAGATCCGCAAGGCAGACCTGCGCCGCTCGCTGGGCGTGGTGCTGCAGGACGTAAACCTGTTCACCGGCACCGTGATGGATAACATCCGCTACGGCAATCTGGATGCCACCGACGAGGAGTGCATCGCGGCAGCAAAGCTCGCCGGCGCGGACGACTTTATCACCCGCCTGCCCGACGGCTACGACACGATGCTCACCGGCAACGGCGCCCAGCTGTCGCAGGGCCAGCGCCAGCTGATCTCGATCGCACGCGCCGCCGTCGCCGATCCGCCGGCGATGATCCTGGACGAGGCCACGTCGAGCATCGATACCCGCACCGAGGCCATCGTGCAAGCCGGCATGGACAAGCTCATGGAAGGCCGCACGACGTTTGTCATCGCGCACCGCCTGTCCACCGTGCGCAACTCCGACGCGATCATCTGTCTGGATCACGGCCGCATCATCGAGCGCGGCAACCACGACGAGCTGATTGCCAAGCGCGGGTATTACTACCAGCTCTATACCGGAGCGTTTGAGCTGGAGTAGTTCGGCTCGCCGAGATGGCCGATTTGCCGCTCATTCGTCGGGCATGACCCTAAGGTCAATGCCCTCCTCTTTCGGGGCAAATCGACTCATCTCAGCGACCCAAACACAATGCGCCGCAACGAATAAAGCCTCCGCAGCCACACGAGCTGCGGAGGCTTTTTCATGCCGGCCGGAAACCGTATCCCGCTTTTCGGGCTCAGAATGGGATGCCGTTTCCCGCTGGGCCCCCTCCGGGAAACGACATCCCATTTCAAGGGCATAAACCGGGATGTGGTTTCCCCTAACGGCACCTTTGGGAAGCCGCATCCCACTCTGTACGCACAAAACGGGATGAGCTTTCCCATGGTGATCCAAGACCAGAAGCATGTCCGATAGCGCGGCCAGGTCAAGAACAACAAGACAAGCGTCACGCCAATTTGGACGAGCGTCTGCTGCAGTTTAAGGCTGCTGGCCCATATGGTAGAGTTAACCACCCATGAATTTCAGCACACTGCGTGCTACCTGTTCTTTTGTCATTTAGGGAAGTGAACTTGTGAATACTTCTGTCGCCAAGAAGGCCAGCCAGGCGGTGCGCCTGCTCATGATGGTGCTCACGGCAGTTCTCATCTTCTTCTTCATCAATGTCATGCTGCTCGTCTCCGATATCCAGGGCACGGCGCGTGTGGTCAACTACGCCGGCCTGGTGCGCGGCACCACGCAGCGAATCGTTAAGCTCGAGGACGCGGGCCAGCCTCAAGATGACCTGCTCAAAGCCGTGGATTCATACATCAACGGCTTGCGTTACGGAAGTGACGACCTCAACCTCGTCCGTCTCGACGACGATGAGTATCAGGCAAAGATGACCGAGCTTGCAAATTATTATGATGAGCTTTGCGCCGAGATTAGCCGCGTGCGCGAAGTCGGCTACGAGAGCACCGACATCATCTCCATGAGCGAGGAGTTCTTTGGCATTTGCGACGATGCTACGCGACTCGCAGAGGACTACTCTCAGGAGAAGGCGTCGGCGCTCAACTATCTCGAGGGCTTGGTGATCATCGACATCGTGGGCTTGGTGGCGACCTTTGCGGTCGAACTTGTTCGCGCGGTGCGCACTGCCGCGCTCAACCGCGAGCTGCAGAGCAAAGTCTATCTCGACGAAGCCACAGGACTGCCCAATAAGAATAAGTGCGAGGAGATCTTGGGGCAGGAGCAGCCTGTCTCCGCGGAGGAGCCCGTTGCGGTGTGCGTCTTCGACCTTAACAATCTGCATGTGGTCAATAACAACTTCGGCCATGAGAAGGGCGATGAATACATTCGCTCTTTTGCCCAACAGCTGGGGCGCGTGGCGTCGGAGACGTGCTTTGTGGGTCGCGACGGCGGCGATGAGTTTATCGCGGTGCTGTGGGATGCCGACCGAGCCGCTGTGGAATCCTGTCTCGCTCGGGTTCGTGCGAACGTGAACGAGTATTCCGGGGCTCACCCCGACATGCCTATCAGCTATGCGGTGGGCTACGCGCTTTCCAGTGATTTTGATGAACCGCCTATGATGCGTGAGCTCTTTTCTCAGGCCGACAAAAACATGTACATCGACAAGAACCGCGTAAAGACAGCCGAGGCAGCCGGGCCGCAACGCGAGGACCGCTAAACCCGTAGCAAAGGGTAGCTAATTTGGGACGGGACTCTTTTGGCTATTTGAGAAGTTGTGCCATGGCGTTGACGAATTTTTGGACTTGGAGGGTGGGCTCGAGCGGGTAGTGCAGAAAGACCGGCACCTCTCGCCCGCACAGGAACGGCACGCACACAAAGGCCGGGTGCACCCCCGACCACGCCCCGCAGGTGAGCACCGCGTCGCCCTTTTCCTCCGCCTCGTTAAAGAGCGCAAAGTCAAAGCTGTCCACGTCGATCACGTCAACGCCGCCGTCGGCCAGAAGGTCGATGCGCAGACTGTCCATTGCGTCGTTGCCGTGACGGAGCACGCGCAGGCGCATGCCCTCCAAGTCGGCGACCGTGATGCGCGTCTTGCGCGCCAGCGGGCTCGTACGCGGCAGGTCGATATAAAACGGCACGTTAACGATGCGGAGCTTTTGGCAGGCATCACCCCAGCGTGGGGTCGAAAAACTCGACTGCACTACATCCACCTCGCGACCAAGGCTGCGCATGACGGATTCGCGCTCGTCATAGAGGTCGCTTACCGGCACGATCTCAAATCGCAGCGACGGTTCCAGATCGTGAATGTCCGACCACATCGACAGCGTTTGGCGCCCCGGGCACATCATCGACACACCCAGACGCACGGCACCGCCATCGCCCGCCGCGCGTCGGGCGCGGCGCAGCGCGTCCTCGGACTGCCGCATGATCGAGCGCGCGTCGTCCACCAGCAGAGCGCCCGCCGGCGTCACCTTAACACCCGAATGCGAGCGCTCGAACAACGTGATACCAAACTCGGCCTCGAAGCCCGACACCTGTTTGACGAGCGCCGGGGTCGACACGCGCAATTTTGCCGCCGCACGCGAGAAGCTTCCCAGCTCCGCGGCGGCCGATATGGCCTCAAGTCGTCGATCGTACACGTCAATCTCCCGTTTTCGCGCCCGTGGCCACATGGTGCCATAGGGGGTTGTTTTCGCAGGTCACGCGCTCAATTGAGAATAAACTGCATCGCACAGTGTAAACCTACGGTTAACGCTATTCTAACAAATATGCAATTCACCTGCGCAAATGCAAAGCATACGATAACCAGCGAAAACCACGTGGGTCGATTAATGGGAGCGACCCACCGGGAGGCACAAGAAGGGAAGTTCCTATGAGCAACTGGCTTAAGCTCGAGGGCGATGTCTGCGCCGTGACCGGCGCACTCGGCGGTATGGGCGTCGAGATTTGCCGCGAGTTCGCCCGCAACGGCGCCAACGTCGTCCTGCTCGACCTGGACGAGGAGAAGGTCAAGGCCGCAGCCGCCGACCTCGCCGCCGAGTTTGGAATCCACGCTGAGGGCTACAAGATGAACGCCACCGACGAAGCCGAGGTTCAGGCCGCCGTCGATGCCACCATCGCCGACTTCGGCCACGTCGACGTCCTCGTCAACACCGCCGGCATCCTGCGCTTCGCAGCCATGGAAGACCTGCCGCTGAGCGACTGGGAGCAGGTGCTCAACGTCAACCTCACCGGTTACTTCATCACCTCGCAGCGCTTTGGTCGCGAGATGATCAAGGCCGGCCAGGGTCGCCTGGTGCACATCTCGACCGTTGCCAGCCACTCCCCCGAGACGTTCTCGGGCGTGTACAGCTCCACCAAGGCCGGCGTCAACATGATGTCCAAGATGCTCGCCGCCGAGTGGGGCCCCTACGGCGTGCGCTCCAACTGCGTCGAGCCCTGCTTCGTTAAGACCCCGATGTCGGCCAATTTCTACGCCGACCCCGAGGTCGAAAAGAGCCGCAGCCGTCTGATCGCCACGCGCCGCATCGGCGAGGTCAGCGATATCGCCAACGCCGTCATGTTCCTGGCGTCCACGCGCTCGGACTTCACCACCGGCGACGCCATCAAGGTCGACGGCGGCTTCTCCAACATGATGGGCGACCTCACCGCCAAGCCCGGCGGCCGTCGCGCCTATGCCGACAACTACCTTAAGAACAAGGGTGTCGAGCTCTGGTCCGATGAGTCCGGCGTCGCCAAGCCGACTGACCAGTAAACCAA
>DBEZQF010000274.1:0-1188 GCA_048254795.1 Collinsella sp.
GACCGCGGATGGGCTCCGGAGCCATATACGGGCAATCCGTCTCGAACAAAATTCGATCGAGTGGGGTTGCCGCAAATGCCTCGCGCACATCGTCGTTGCGCTTAAAGGTGGCCGCACCGCCATAGGCGATATAGCAGCCCAGCTCCACAAAGCGCTCCATCGTGGCGCGGTCCTCGCCAAAGCAGTGCAGCACACAACCGGCCTGGGGCACGCCCACCTCACGAAGCACGTTGTAGGCGTCCACGTGCGAGGTGCGCTCCTGGTCCGTGTCCTCGTGACGCAGATGTAGCTCCACCGGCACGTTACGGCACACGGCAAGCTCGAGCTGGCGCGCCATGCAGTCAATCTGCACGCTATGGGGCGCCGGCGCGATGTCGTCGTCGTAATCCATGTGATAGTCCAGACCGATCTCGCCGATACCGGCGCACAAAGGGTCATCGAGTGCGGCAACGACCTGTGCGTGAACGTCGTCGGTATAGTCCGGCGCGCCATACGGATGCACGCCGGCAAGATACTTGATCTGCGGGATATCCTGCATCGGCAGAATTTCGCACACGAGCCAGTCGCTATAGTCCGTCACGCTGCGTTTGTCAGCGATGGGGTCGAACATCGTCACCAACAGGTCGACACCCGCGGCTTTGGCGCGCACGAGCGTCTCGGGCACTTCTTTGCCCCAAAACGAAAGCAGATGCGCATGCGTGTCGGCAAGCGGCGCCAAGGGCACGGGACAAGCAACCGTCTTCTTTTTCTTGGTAAACGTCACGCGTTCGGCATTAAGCGTCATGGATTAGCTCCTGGGCCAGGCGGACAAAGTCGGCAACATCAAGCGTTTCGGCGCGCGTGGTGGGCGCGATACCGCAAGCCTCAAAGGCGGCATCGAGCACGTCCTTGGCAAAGCCGTTGGCGCTCATGGAGTTGCGAATGGTCTTGCGACGCTGAGCAAATGCAGCATCAATCACGCGGGCCACAAACTCGCGGTCGAGTCCTTCGGGCACCACGCCGTCAACACGGTCGATACGCACGACGGCCGAGTCCACGTGCGGCGCTGGCATAAAGCAACGCGGCGGCACCTCAAAGCGACCCGTCACCTGCGCATACAGGCCGAGCTTTGCCGTATAGCCGCCATAGGTCTTGTTGCCCGGCACTGCGGCAATGCGATCGGCAACCTCCTTTTGCACCATGACGACG
>DBEZQF010000275.1:0-43212 GCA_048254795.1 Collinsella sp.
ATCGAGATCAAGTACTCCCAGAAGGCCGACACCTTTACCGCAAAGGGAGAGCCCGACTGGAAGGCGTATATCGACGTCGACCTGTCCGAGCAGCACGCGCGCTACTATGACGAGAACGGTAATATCGTTTGGGAGGCCAACTTTATTTCCGGCAAACCGGGCGAAGACGCCACCCCCGAGGGCGTGTGGCAAATCAACAGCAACGACGGCGGCAGCACCCTGATCGGAGCCAAGGACCCCGAGACCGGTAAGCCCAAATACGAGAGTCCGGTGAGCTACTGGATGCCGTTTGAGGGCAACATGATCGGCTTCCATGATGCCACCTGGCAAAACGACAAGAGCTTCGATAACGCCGAGTCGTACAAATGGTGCGGCAGCCACGGCTGCATCAACCTGCGCCTGGCAGACGCCAAGGCACTTCACGACTGCATCAAAGTCGGCCTGTGTGTGGTTGTCCACTCGTAGTGCAACGCGCACATTCATACAACGTGGAACCGCTGCGACCAATCTAACAGTTCCGAAAGAAACCGTCCTATGCGCCCGCCCCAACCGGTGGGCGCATATAATTATCGAGGTTCTTTCTATAAAGGAGACGCTATGCCGAATGTCCACACGATCACCCCGGGCCCAGATGACACCGAGCGCACGCCCGAAGGTGCCACCGAAACGTTTCCTCTGATTACAAACGTACATGCCGACAAGAAGAGCGGACGCGCGAACGATACGGCCGAGATTTCCGATGAAGAGGCATATGCCAAGCTCAAGGCAAAGCGTGCCGAACGTCGACGCAAAAAGCTCATCCGACGCGGCATTGCGGCCGGCGTCGTGGCCGCCATTGTGCTCATCGCCATTGTCGTGACCTTAGCCATCAACGCACGGCCCGCAGGCAACAACGGGCCGGTGACTGACATGGTGACCGAGGGCACGTTTACCACAACGGTCGAGGCGAAAGGCCAGCTCAAACCCATTTCGTCCTCAGTGGTCTCCCCTTCTGTCGACGGCACGGTCGATTCTATCAACGTGCAGGCAGGCCAATCCGTCAACGAGGGCGACGTGCTTATGACCATTAAAAACGACGAGCTCGATCGCAACGTTGCCGAGGCGCAGCGTGCAGTTGCTGCCGCTCAAGAAGACCTCGCCAACGCGCAGAAAGCCGCAGCTGCTGCGCAGGCCACCCCAACGACGGACGTCGAGGGAGCTTCCGCAGCGGCTGGCGTCTCCGCCGCATCAGTGGACACGAACGCCGTATCGGCCGCGCAGCGCAGCCTCGCATCAGACCAGGCAAACCTCGACCAGGCGAACGTCAAGGCCTCCAGTCGCACGGTCACGGCCCCGAGCTCGGGTAGCATCGTGGAGCTCAATGCCAAAGTGGGCGCCACGGTTACAGGCGGCATGATCATGGGCGAAAGCGATACGAGCGGCGGCAAGCAGTGCATGCAGATCGCCGACCTGTCCAAGATGAAGGTGACCGTGCAGGTGGGCGAAAAGGACATCGCCAAGATCGCCGTTGGGCAGAGCGCCAACGTCACGTATCCCGCGTTTCCCGATATCGTGAGCCAGGGCACCGTCACGGCTATCGCGTCGGTGGCAAACTCCGACGCCACCAACGGTGGCGGCGGTAGCGTAACCTTTAACGTCGACATCCTCATCGAGGCGCCCGACGCGCGCCTGAAGCCGGGCATGACGGCCGAGGTCTCGGTGGTGACCGAGCGGCTCGACGACGTAGTGATGGTTCCGACGATGGCGCTCATGACCGAAGACGGCGAACACTATTACGTCAACGTGGCGACTGATGAAGAGGGCAAGCAAACCCGTCGCGTGAAGGTGACCGTCGTGACGCAAAACGACAACGAAGCCGTAGTCGGTAAGACGCAGGTCAAGCGCGACGACCAGGGCAACGAGATCAACCCCAACGTGCCGGTTACCAAGCTGCGCGATGGCGACACCCTCGTCATGGACAACGGAGCTGACGCAACAGCTGACGGCGGCCACAACGCGGATTCGGGCAGTATGTCTGACGATGAGGGCATGTAATGCGTCCCGTTATCGACATCCGGAACGTGCACCGCATCTTTGAGAGCGAGGCGGGGTGCGTCCACATCCTGCACAACGTGAGCTTGGCGGTAAATCCCGGCGAATTCGTCGCCATCACTGGCCCATCGGGCTCGGGCAAATCAACGCTCATGAACATCCTGGGCTGCCTGGATAAGCCAACGGCAGGCGACTACTACCTGCAAGGGCTCAACGTGGCCGAGCTCGATGATGACGAGCTCACCGAAGTTCGCGCCCTGGGCATTGGCTTTGTCTTTCAGAGCTTCAACCTGCTGCCGCGCCTGTCGGTAATCGAAAACGTCATGCTGCCGCTGGCCTACACCAATGTGCCCCGTAGCCAGCGCGAAATGCGCGCCGTGCACGCGCTGCAGGCTGTCACGCTGCCCGTCGACCACTGGGACCACCGCATATCCGAGCTCTCGGGCGGCCAGATGCAGCGCGTCGCAATCGCACGCGCCCTCGTCAATGACCCGCCCATCATCCTGGCCGATGAGCCGACGGGAAACCTGGACTCCGCCACTGGAGCGCTTGTGATGGAGACCTTCCATAAGCTCCAGAAGCGCGGCAAAACCATCGTGCTTATCACACACGACCCCGGCATCGCCGCCGAGGCCGACCGTGCCGTGACCATCCGCGACGGTCGCATTCACGACGGCGCGTATATTCCACATGCACCGCGGACCCTGCGCAGCGCCGTAGATAGCCTGCCCATGATTTCCGCCTCCGCCAACCCGCCGAAAGGAGAGATGGCATGAGCGCCCGCGATCTCATCCAGGAAGCCCTTCACTCGCTCGAGGCCAACAAGGGGCGCAGCCTGCTCACCATCCTGGGCATTGTCATCGGCATCGCCTCGGTTATCGCCATGACTTCGCTCATCGGCGGCATCCAAAACAGCCTGGTCAACAGTCTGGGCCTCAATGCGGCACGCATGGTGCAAATCTATTCGTCGCAAGAACTAACCGAGTCCGACATCGAGAAGCTTCAAAAACTGGTGCCGCAGATAGAGCAGATCGGCATTGTCGACAGCGCGTATACCGAGTACAAGACCGGCGATAAAAGCTATACCGTCATGGCACAGGGTGTCGATAGCGACATGCTCGACGCCGTGGGGGCCAGAAAGCTCGTTGCGGGGCGCACCTATTCCCAGGCCGAGTCCCAATCAGGCTCGCGCGTGGCGCTCATCAGCCGCGGCGGCGCCGATCAGCTGTACGGCAACGAACAGGATGCGCTGGGGAAAACCATCAAGGTGTCCAACGGCGAGGTGCAGATTGTCGGCGTGATTGATGGCGGCAGCGACTCCATGGGCTCGCTCACGCTGTATATGCCACGCGAAACCATCTCCGGGCTGTTTGGCGACGAGAATCCTTCATTCCCCAGCGTGACGGCACTCGCCGCCGAGGGTACGGACATGGATGAGCTTTGTAAGACCATCGAGTCCAAGGTGCGCGCGATGAAGGGCATCGCGGAGGATGATGAGTACGACAGTGTATCGGCGACCTCCATGAAAAGCGCTATCGATGCACTCAACTCCTTTATGAGCGCGTTCTCGCTCATCATGGGTGCTGTCGCCAGCATCTCGCTGCTTGTCGGCGGTATCGGCATTATGAATATGATGCTCACCAACGTGACTGAGCGCATCCGCGAGATCGGTATTCGCCGTGCCCTGGGCGCCAGTCGTCGCGATATCACCGCGCAGTTTTTGGCCGAGTCCTCGGCGCTGTGCGTCACCGGCGGACTGTTGGGTGTCCTGATTGGCTATCTGCTGGCCTGGGGACTCACGTTCTTTGCCGCAAGCTCGGGCATCATGAGCGAGTTTGGAGCCACCGGGACGATCACGCCAAGCTTCTCCATTACGACAGTGTTGATCGCGTTTGCCGTATCGGTCGGCATCGGCGTAATCTTTGGCTTCTACCCCGCTCGCCGCGCAGCAAAGCTCGACCCGGTGGAGTGCCTACGCTACCAGTAAGCCACCACCAACAAGTTGCGGTGAATTAGAGCGCCTAGCGCGCGAACTCCCGTAAGAGCGCGTCTTCCACTTCCCGAAGCGAAAGGGCCCCGCCTCCCTCGGCGGGACGGGCGACCACGATACAGCGCGCTCCCACGTCGCGCGCGGAGGCGATCTTCTCGGCCGTGCCGCCTACGGTTCCCGAGTCCTTGGTCACAAGCCACTGGGCGCCCACCTGCCGAAGCATCGCCTCGTTGAGCTCGCGGGTGAAGGGCCCCTGCATGCCGATGACGTGCGACGGCGAAAACCCCGCGTCGATGCACTTCGTTATAGCACCGGGCAGCGGAAGCACACGCACGAAGAAGCGCTCCGCGAAATCGGCGACGCGCGTGTAGGGAGCAAGCTCCTTGCTCCCCGTCGTCAGAAGCGCGCGACCCGGGTTCTCGGAGAGAAAGCGCGCTGCGCAGGCGATCGACGCGACCGACACGACGCCTTTGGGCAGCGCCTCGACCGGGCGCGTAAGGCGCAGGTATCGTGCACCCACGGCGAGCGAAGCGGCCCGGATGTTGCCGCTTGCGAGCGTAGCGAAGGGATGTGTGGCGTCGACGACGATGCGCGCGCCGGAAAGCTCGCGCTCCATGTCGGCCTCGTCGAGCCTGCCCGCATGCACCTCGATGCCCGGAAGCTCGCCCAAAAGCTCGCCTCCGTACTCGGTTGCCGCGTAGGCACGGGCGGGGATTCCCGCCCCGCTCGCCCATTCGCACAGAAGGCGGCCCTCGGTGGTGCCGGCGAAGATGCGCAGCGCCGGCGCGGATGCGGGCGCCGTCACTTCGGGCCGCCTGGGCGCGTGATCTGGTAGAGCAGCGCGTTCATAATGGCGGCCGCCACGGTCGAACCGCCCTTGCGACCCCTCGCGACGATGGCCGGCACGCGTCGCGCGAGTAGCTCCTCTTTCGCCTCGACCACGTTCACAAACCCGACCGGCACCCCAACGACGAGCGCGGGCGCGATCTTCCCCGCGTCCATGAGCTCGGCGAGGCGCAGAAGTGCTGTGGGAGCGTTGCCGACGGCCACGATGAGCGGACCCTCGATGCCGCAAGCTTTGTCCATGCTCGCAACGGCGCGAGTCGTGCCCGCGGCGCGCGCCGTTGCGGCGACATCAGGGTCGGCCATGTAGCACACGGCCTTGCAGCCGATCTTCGCGAGCGCGGGCTTGCTTATACCTGCGAGCGCCATGTTCGTATCGGTGAGCACCGTGGCCCCTGCGCGCAGTGCGTCGAGCGCACAGTGCGCGGCGTCATGGGTGAACACGAGGGAATCGGCGTACGAGAAGTCAGCAGTGGTGTGGATGACGCGCTTCACGACGGGTTCTTCGAGCGGCGGGAAAGTGCGGCCGCCGAGCTCTTCGGTGATGATCTCAAAGCTGCGCCGCTCGATGTCGCCGGGCGCCATCTCCTTGGAATCCATCTAGTACTCCACTCCTTCCCTTGCACATATCCCCTGAGCGTAGGGGTGTTTCTCGCACCGCATCTCGGTTATGTAGTCGGCCTTCTCCACGATCTTGCGGGAAGGCGCGCGCCCGGTGAGCGCCACTTCGACGCCGCGCGCGGACATATCGAGCGCGCGGTCCACGAGCGCCTCGTCGACAAGCCCCTTCGAAAGCGCGTCGAGCGCCTCGTCGAGCACGAGCAGCCCCTCCTGCGCGCCCTCGAGCTCGGCGAGCGCGGAAGCGAGGTTCCCATCGTGCAGCTCGCACGTCGCGGCAAGTTCTTCCGACGTCATCGACCAGGTAAACTTGTCCGACACCTTCCCCGCGAACACAGGCACGCCGAAATGCTCGGCGAGCAGGCGCGCCTCCCCGCTTTCGCCGTCTTTCAGGAACTGCACGACGACGACGCGGCGGCCTGCGGCGAGCATGCGAAGGGCGAGGCCCATCGCCGCCGTGGTCTTGCCTTTGCCGTCGCCATGATACACGTGGATCATACGCTCTCCTCGATAATGCGGTAGACATACTCCATGTCGAGCGCCACGCGCACGGAGTCGGCCAGGCGGTCGAACTCGCGCGCACGGTGATCGGCCGCGGACGCCGCGCCCGCAGCACCCACGACGCTCTCGGGCAGGCCACGCATGCGCGCGAGCGAGCGCGCGAGGGCGAGCGCCACCCCCGGTTCGTCGAACAGGCCGTGGAGATAGGTTCCAAACACGTTTCCGCAGGCCGCGCCTTCTGGTTTGCCGCCAATCGTGCCCGCAGGGGCGCAGGAGACGATCGTTTCGCCGTCGTGGATCTCGTACCCGCGAGCCGTCATGCCGTTCCACACCGAGAACGCGCCTTGGGCGCCTGTGATGCGCAGCTCCGACTGGGCGAGGCGCTTTTCCTCCCTGAACACCGTACTTGCACGGATGAGCCCGAGCCCGCGCGCGGTGCCAGCGCCTTCCCTGCCGTGCGGGTCGGAAAGCTCGTCACCCAAAAGCTGGTAGCCTCCGCATATGCCGAGCACCGGCGTGCCCGCACCCGAAAGCGCGCGTACACAGGCTCCGATGCCGCTAGCCGCAAGCCAGCGCGCGTCGTCGAGCGTGGTCTTCGAGCCGGGGAGCACCACCAGGTCGGGTCGGCCCAGATCGGTCGCCGAGGAAACGTAGCGCACGCCCACGCCGGGCACGCGCGAAAGCGGGTCAAAGTCGGTGAAGTTCGACAGATGCGGAAGGCGCACGACGGCGACGTCGATGACGCCGCGCGCCTCGCGGGCAGATAGGCGCGGCGCGAGCGAGTCCTCGTCGTCCAGGTCGAGCTTAAGATACGGCACGACCCCCACGACGGGAACCCCGCACATCTTCTCGAGCGGGGCCAAACCCGGGCGCAGGATTTCCACATCGCCGCGGAACTTGTTCACCACAAGCCCCCGCAAAAGCGCGCGGTCCTCGGGCGCAAGGAGCGCGACCGTGCCGTAGAGCTGGGCAAACACCCCGCCTGGGTCGATGTCGCCCGCGAGCAGCACGGGGGAGGACACGGCGCGCGCGAGCCCCATGTTGACGATGTCGTTTTCGGCAAGGTTGATTTCGGCGGGGCTGCCGGCGCCCTCGATGACGATGACGTCGTTTTCCACCGCGAGCGAATCGAACGCCTCCAAAATCTGCGGCATGAGCGTCTTCTTTCGCGCGAAGTAGTCCCTCGCAGCGAAGGCTCCCTGCTCCTTGCCGGCCACGATGAGCTGGCTTCGGTGGCCGCTTTCGGGCTTGAGCAGGATGGGGTTCATGCGCACGTCGGGCGCGATACCGCACGCCTCGGCCTGCATGATCTGGGCGCGCCCCATCTCGAGCCCGTCGGCCGTGACACCGCTGTTGAGCGCCATGTTCTGGCTCTTGAAGGGAGCCACGCGCAGGCCGTCCTGCGAAAGCACACGGCACAGCCCCGCCGCAAGCAGGCTCTTCCCCGCGTTCGACATGGTGCCCTGGATCATGATGGGCTTTGCCCTACCCACGGGTATCGACCTCCTTCGCCAAGCCTCGGCCATCCGCGCCCGCCATAGCGCCGCTGCAAGAAGCGCCGCCCCGTTCGTCGGGTTCGCCTTCGCCCGATGCGCCTTCCGCCCGAAGCGCGCGGCTGAACGCCATCGCAAGCCGGGCGTTCTCCTTGCGCGTGCGCACCGCGACGCGGCACCAGAAACGGGACAGTACCGAAAACGAGTCGCACGTGCGGACCAAAACCCCCTGTTTATACAGGCGCTCGGGGATGTCTTTCGCCGGCGTGCGGACTAAAAGGAAGTTCGCATCCGACGGCACGACGGAAAGCCCGAGCGAGGAGAGCTCGTGGGAAAGCCACGCTCGCTCGCCCGCCAATACATCGCGCGTACGCGAGACGTATTCGACGTCCTCCAGGGCGGCGATGCCCGCGGCCTCGGCGACCGAGGAGACGGGCCACGCCTGCCCCGCCCGGCGAATCCCCTCGATGAGTTGGGCGTTTCCGCTGATCAGATATCCCAACCGCAACCCCGCCATTCCGTAGAGCTTGGTGAACGCGGAGAGCACGGCCACATGGCGCGAACACGCGGCGCGTGCGGCCACGCTCCTTTCGCGGGCGTCGGGCGCAAATCCGAGGAAGCACTCGTCCACGACGAGCAGCGCGCCCACCTGCTCGCAGCGGCAAGCCGCGGCATCGATCACGCAGGGGTCGACGAGGCGACCCGTCGGGTTGTTCGGATTGCAGAGGTACGCCACGTCTCCCGGCCCCTCGATCGCGCGGGCGAAGGAGGCGGGCACGTCGAAGTCGTCCGCTTCGGAGAGCGGGAACTCCTGCACGCATGCGCCATAGTACGATGCCGCCTCCGCATATTCAGAGAACGTCGGCGCGCACACGACGATGCGTTTCGGGCGCACCGCCGCGGCGAGCCGCCAGATGATGTCGGACGCGCCCGCGCCGCAGACGATAGTATCTTCGGGAATGCCCTGGGCGCGCGCTAGGGCGCGAACGAGGGCGAGACTTACCCTATCGGGGTAGGCGTCGACTCGAGAAAGCGCCTTGCAAGCTGCGGCGACGGCGCGCGGCGAGGGGCCTGCCGGATTCACGTTCACCGAGAAGTCAATGAGGTCGGAGGCGCTCCCTTCGCAAGCGATGCCGAGTGATTGCGTGCTACCCCCATGCGCACGGGCGCGCAGGATTCCCCCGGCAGCCCGGGGCGCGGCGTGGTCTTCCCTCATGCCATCGCCCCCACGGCGAGCACGACCGCCGCGCGCGCGGCGCCGAAGACGACGAGCGCGCATACGGACGCGGCGAGCATGAGCCTTGTCGCCCGGGCGATGTCGCCCCACTCGATTTCGCGGGACGCGTCGCCTATCGTCGGTTTCTCAACGAGCTTGCCGAAATACACCGCGGGTCCTGCCAGGCGCAGCCCGAGCGCGCCCGCGCACGCTGACTCGGTCTGCGCCGCGTTCGGGCTCGCATGGCGACGCCTGTCACGGCGCCAGATGCGCGCCGCCCCGCGCGCGTCGAGCCCGACGATCGGGCACACGGCGATCATGAGCAGGGCCGATAAGCGCGAGGGAATCCAGTTCACCGCATCGTCGAGGCGCGCCGAGGCGCAGCCGAAATCGATGTAGCGCTCGTTTTTGTAGCCCACCATGCTGTCGAGCGTGTTCACCGCCTTGTACGCCATGCCCAAGGGCGCACCCCCGATCATAAGGTAGAAAAGCGGCGCGATGACGCCGTCGCTCGCATTCTCCGCTACCGTTTCCACGGCGGCGCGCGCGACGCCCTGCTCGTCGAGAACAGACGTGTCGCGCCCCACGATGAGCCCGACGGCTTCGCGCGCCGCAACAAGGCCGCCCTTCGAGAACGCGCGGGCCACGGCCAGGCTCTGGCGGCGCAGCTCGCATGCCGCGAGAATCTGATAGCTCGCCCATGCCTCGGCCACGAAGCGCAAGCCGGGGTGAACCATGCTGCAAAGATGCAGGATTCCCCAGGTCAAAAGCCCACACGCAAGCGGAAGCGCCACGGCGAGCACAAGCCCTGCGGCGCGCGTGCCCGCGGACGTTTGCGGGAATGCACCCCGCAGGCGGCCTTCGGCCCACGTGATCGCGCGCCCCATGGCGACGACGGGATGGGGAAGCCAGCGCGGGTCGCCGAAGGCAAGGTCAGCCGCGAACCCGGCGGCGACGGCAAGAATCATCATCACCGGGCATCGCCCCCCGAAGCAGGGCGAACGTCGCGAAGGCAGCGCCCATCCCAGATGGCGGCCCATGCGCCGCCCGGCTCGGTATGCACGTCGAAGTATTCCATTTTCGGGACAGCAAGCTCGGAAAGCAGCGCTTTCACGGTACCCGCGTGAACGACGAAGACGGCGCGCCCACTCCCCTGGGCGCGCTCCGATTCGCAAGCCTCCCGAAACGCCGCGACGACGCGGCGGGTGAAATCGCTCTTGCCCTCGCCATGCGGGCACCGCGTCTCGCACCAGGAGTCTACCCAGGCGCGGTAGCGCGCATCCTCTTTAAGCTCGGCGGCGCTTCGCCCCTCGAAGTCACCGAAATCCATCTCGCGCAGACCGGGGCATGCCATAAGCTCCGCATTCGGGAAGAGGATGCGTGCCGTCTGGTCGGTGCGGGCCATGCCGCTCGTGATAACACGGAACACGTCACGATCGCACGCGAGCTCGCGCAAAGCGCGCTCGCCCGCGCTCGACAGGGGCTCGTCGGTGCCCGCCCCGCTGTAGCGATGGTCTTCCGTGCCCGCCGTGGCACCATGGCGCACGAAGATGACTTCCAAAGGCGCGCCCGCGCCCAGCGTCCCTCGAGGCGCATCGGCAAGGTTTCCTTTGATGACCTGGGGAAACCCGCACGTCATGCGCACGACGACGTCGGCGCGCGCAGCGAGTGCACATCCCAGGCGCCCCGCGCGCTCGCGCCATTGGGCGTCTTCCGCACGCATAGGGACGACCCCCGAGCCGACCAAGGTCAGAATCACTGCGTCGAAGCCGATCAGCCACTCGAGGGCCCGGTCAGCGTCGAGCGAGCGTACGAGTTCCTCAGCACGGTACGCGACGCGGCCGGCAAAAGCCGCGGGCACGCCGCCCGCCGCGAGCTGCGCCGCGTCGACGAAATCGTCCGCCGCGAACCCGAGCTTTTCGCGCACGAAGGTCCTCTTCCCCGAATGCGCGCCACCTACCACGAGTATCATAAGAGCATGCCCCCCGCCACCAGCATGGCAAGCATCGCGAGCTCGGCCCATTGCAGAAACCATCCGGCCAAATCCCCCGTCACCCCGCCGAAGCGGGACAGGGCAACATGACGGTACCACGCGAGCGCCAAAAGCCCCGCCACCGCCATAAGGGCGCCGACGGCCTGAGCGCACGCGACCATCCCTGCAGCCGAAGCCGCAGCGAAAGCGCAAAGCGGCACGACGATCGCCGCGCGCTTCTTAGCAGGCGAGAGTCCCGCGGCCATGCCGTCCGCCCGCGCGGCAGGCCAGCATTCTACGGCGAGCCCCGAAAGCGCGCGGGAGAACACGAGCGAGCACAGAAGCGCGAGGAACGCCCCCGCCGTAAGCGGCAGCGCAGTGAACAGGGAAAACTGCAGAATAAGGTACACGACAACACCGATGACCCCGAAGGCGCCCGCCCGCGGGTCGTGCATGATCTCGAGCTTTCGTTCGCGCGGGGCCCAACTTGCAAGCGCATCGGAGGTGTCGCAGAGCCCGTCTAGGTGGATGCCTCCCGTCACCGCCACAGGCAGCGCCACGAGCACGGCCGCGAAGATGGTCGCGGGCACGCCGAGCAGGTTCGCCACGTGCCCCCACGCCGTCATGAGTAAGCCTTCCGCAAGGCCCACCAGGGGAAACGCGGCAAGAGCATGGGTTGACCCGAAATCGGTCCAAGCCGATTTCGGGACGGGGATGTGCGAGAACGTTCCGAACGCCGCGCCGATTGCCTCTGCTATCTTCACCTTGTAGGTCCTTCACCTTTCATCCACACGGGAATCCCGCATACCACTTCGACTGCGCGGTCGGCCAGCGCCGCCACGCCCGCGTTCACGCGCGCGAGCGCGCGCCTCCATGCCTCGGTCCCCTCATCGTAGCGCATCCCATCGGCGAACACGTCGACGGTGACCACCACCGTATGCGCAGCGGCCTGAGCGAGCCGTTCGATGCCTCCGAGCACCTCGCGCGCCGCAGCATCGGGGTCACGTGGGGACAAGCCGCCTTCCGCGAAGAGCTCGTTCGCAACCAGGTTGCCCACGTCCTCCAAAAGAAGCGTGCAGCCGCACGGAAGCCCGGACGCTGCGGCGCCCACGTCACGCGTGCGCTCGAGGGTGGAAAACCCCTTGCCCTCGCGCAGCGCCCGATGGCGCGCGATGCGGCGGGCGCCCTCTTCCCCGAAGGGCTCCATCGTTGCCAGGTACACGCGAGGGCCGTCGTGCCCGAGGCACAGGGACTCGGCATAGGCGCTCTTGCCGCTCGCGGCGGCGCCGATAACGAACGTCACCGTCATTTCCCAGCCTCGAAATGCTCGTAAGCAGCCATGCCAGTCGCCGTGAACGTCTTCCCATCCCGGTACACGCGCAGCGCAGAATCCAGAAGGGGCAGATACGCCATGGCGCCCGCGCCCTCGCCCAAGTGCATGCCTGCGTCGAGGGGTGCCTTTATGCCGAGCTCGCGAAGGAGCTCCTGGCTTGCGGGTTCACTTGATGCGTGGGTGCCCACGAGGTAGCCCAAGGCGTTGGGGCACAGGCGCACCGCGCACAGGGCCGCCGTGCAGGATATGACCCCGTCGAGGAGCACCGGCACCTTCGAGGCCGCGGCCCCCAGGTAGAAGCCGCACATCGCCCCGATGTCGAAGCCGCCCACCTTCGAGAGCACGTCGATCGGGTCGGCGGGATCGGGCGAGTTCGCGTCGATAGCGCGCTCGACCACGTCGCGCTTGCGCGCGAGCGAGGCGTCCGAGAGCCCCGCGCCGCGCCCGACGAGGCTCCGCGCGTCCGCCCGGATGAGCACTGCGGCCACCGCCGCCGAGGTGGTCGTGTTGCCGATGCCCATCTCGCCCGCAGCGAGAAGGCGCACGCCGGCGCGGGCAAGCCCGCATGCGACGGCGATTCCGACCTCGATCGCGCGCACGGCCCCATCGCGAGACATGGCGGAGCCGTGCGCGATGTTGCCGCTCCCCCGCCGCACGTTCGCGCGCACCATGCGCGCGTCTTCTATGCCCCGGGCCATACCCACGTCGACGGGCACGACCTCGGCACCCGCGAACGCCGCCATGCGGCAGGCGCTCGTGGCCCCCTCGCACATGTTGCGCGCGACGGCTCGCGTCACGTCTTGCCCGCTTTGCGACACGCCTTCGGCAACGACCCCGTTGTCGGAGAAGAATACCGCGAGCGCACGGGGAAACTCGGCCACCTCGGCGCTCCCCTGAGCTGCGGCGATACACGCGACGGCGTCTTCAAAGTCGCCCAATCCCCCCAAGGGGTGCGCGATGGAGTCCCACGCGGTGTACGCGGCGGCGCGGGCGCACTCGTCTGCGGGCGCGATGCGGGAGAGCGCGGCTTCGAGCACGGCGCCCGGCGCCGACGAGAACGCGCGCTCGACTTCCTCGCGGATGCTGGCAAGCGCGGTTTCGGTTGCTTCAGCCATGCCGTCTCCTCTCTGCGAACGACGCTGCGGCAGACGCGAACGCGCGCGCAACGTCGGGGTTCGCAGGATAGTACACATGCGGGAAGCCCGCAACCAGGGACGGGGTGGTCGTCATGCACGGCCAGCCCTTGTCGCGCCGGGGCTTCTGCGCCCAGAAGTCGCCGCCCGGGCAGGTGGACTGCCAGTAGTGGAACTCGTGCGCGCGGATGCGTGTGCCGCACGGCCCGTAGAGCCCGTCGCGTTGGGAAGTGAGCTCCACGTACCCGAAATGGGACAGCCTTCCCCCGTTCTCGCTTGCGCCCTCAAGGGCGCCCGCAACAGGCCGGCGCCGCCCCTCGCTATCGGAGATTTCGCGCTGCAGGTACAGAAACCCACCGCATTCGGCGACCGTCGGCATGCCGGATTCAACCGCGCGCCGCATCGCCTCGCGCATCGGCGCGTTCTCGGAGAGCTGCCGCGCATGGAGCTCCGGGTAGCCGCCCCCCAGATAGAGGGCGCTTGTCCCCCGGGGCAACTCGCTATCACACAGGGGGCTGAAAAAGGCCAGCTCGCAACCCAGGTCCTCGAGCGCGCGCAGGTTCTCCTCGTAGTAGAACAAGAACGCCTCGTCACGCGCGACGGCGATGATGGGCCGCGCTCCCGCGATCGGCTCCAACCGGTAAGGATCCTCGCGGATATCGGGTGCCGTCGCCGCTATTTCGAGCAAGCGGTCGACGTCGACGCTCTTTTCCACCAGCTCGGCCATCTTGTCGATGCGCGCGGAGAGCTGCTTGACTTCGTCGGCGGTCACAAGTCCCAGATGCCGGCTTTCGAGCGAGAACGCCTCGTCGGCGGGGATATTACCCAAAACCGCGACGCCCGTGTGCTTCTCGATCGCAGGCTTCGCGTAGGCGCAGGCAGCGGCGCTCGTCTTGTTCAGCACGACGCCGCGCACGTTCGCACAAGGCAGGAACTCGGCGATGCCGCGGATTACGGCGGCGAGCGATAAAGACGCCCCGCGCCCGTTCACCACTAAAACGACCGGCGTTTCCGTGTCGCGCGCAACCTGGTAGCTGCTCGCGTCGGCCACGCCGGGCGCCATGCCGTCGTAGAAGCCCATGACCCCCTCGAGAACCGCGACATCCGCGCCCGCGGCGCCGCGTGCGAGCAGGGCGCGCAGCGTCGGGGCGTCGGTGAAGAAGCCGTCTAAGTTGCCCGAGCGCGCACCCACGACGCGGCGATGAAAGAGCGGGTCAATGTAATCGGGGCCGCATTTGAAAGCCGCGCATGCAAGGCCGCGGCGCGCGAGCGCGCGCAGGAGCGCGCACGTAACGACCGTCTTGCCGCTCCCGCTCGAGGGCGCAGCGACCATGAAGCGCGGGATGGACGTGCTCACCGGGCGCCGCCTTCCCCACCTGCACCACGCGCGCTGACGAGGAACACGGGGTTTTGCGCCTTCATAAGATGGTGCGAGCCTACAGCCTCGGCGCGGGCGGCCGACACCTGGCACGCCTCGAACCCCTTAAAGCGCGAACCCGAGAGGAGCGCGCACGCCTCGGTGAGCGTCTCAACGGTGACGCATGGCACGCACAGGCGAACCTGCGAGTTCTTCTCGAGCGCCGCCTCCACGATGGAGGGAAGCTCGCCCGCGCTCCCGCCGACGAACACGGCGTCGGGGACGGGCAGTTTCGCGAGCGCTTCGGGGGCGACGCCGGGGACCGCATGCACGTTGCCGCACCCGAATGCATTCGCGTTCTCTCGGATGAGCCGCACGCCGGCCGCATTGCGCTCGACCGCCCATACCGACCCCGCTCGCGCGACGAGCGCCGCCTCGATCGACACGCTCCCCGTGCCGGCGCCGACGTCCCACACGGTGTCGGTCGCGGTAAGGCGCAGCTTCGCGAGCGCGACGGCTCGCACCTCCTGCTTGGTCATGGGAACGTCACCGCGGATGAAGAGCTCGTCGGGAATGCCCGAGGAAGCGTACGGCCAGCGGGAGCTCGCGGCGCGGGATGCGCCCGCAGAGTCCGCCGCGGAAGAAGCCGCCGCGGGCGCAGACGCGCCGGCCGATGCCTCGGAGGCTGCGCTAGAGCCCGCAGGCGACCCGGCGCCGCCTGCGGACTCGATAAGCATCACGTTCAAGTCGTCGAACATCTGACCTGCGATTTCACTTGCGGTCGCGCAGGTGATGCGCTCGTCGGGGTACGACAGGCGCTCGGCCACCGTCACGCGCGCGTCCCCGAAGCCCGCCTGCACAAGCTCGCCCGAAAGCCGCGAGGGGTCTTCCCCGCCCGACGTGACGAGGAAGAGCTCACCTGCGCGCTCGGCCTCGGCCACGATGTCGCACGCCACGCCGTGAGCGCTCGCGAAGCGCCAATCCTGCCATGGACGCGCAAGGCGCGCGGCGAGATACGACGCTGAGCTTATACCGGGAACAACGCGCACGTCCACCTGCGCGTCGCCGGAGAGCGCCTCCACCAGGCGGCGCGCGCCGCTGAACAGCCCCACATCGCCCGTCATCACGACCACGGCGCGCCGCCACGACGCCGCATCGGTGAGTGCGGCGACGATGTCCGCCGTCTTCACGAGCTCGCATCTCACCACGTCGGGCGGCACGTCGATGCCGACAAGCGCGCGATGAGCGCCGATAACCACGTCGGCGATGTCGATCGCGTCGAGCGCCGCGCGCGAGAGCAAGTCGGGGTTTCCGGGCCCCGCCCCGATGATCGTTACCTTTCGCATGGAATCTCCCGATACCCGCGCGGCGTGACCATACGGCCGCCTACGAGCTTCGTGTCAGCGTTGCCGACGAACACGGTGGTGAACATGTCGGCGTCGATCTCCCCCAGCTCGGAGAGCCTGCACATGCCCGACTGCTGCCCCTCGCGCCCGATGTTGCGTACCCAGCCGCAGAGCGTGTCGGGGGCCTTCCATTCGAGCATAATCTTCGCCGCGCGCGAGAGCCTGTCGGCGCGCTTTCTGCTGCGCGGGTTGTACAAACAGATGCAGAAGTCGGCGCTCGCCACGGCGGCGAGCCTGCGCTCGATGACCTCCCACGGCGTGAGCAGGTCGGAGAGCGACACGACCGCGAAGTCGTGGGCAAGCGGGGCGCCGAGCACCGCCGACCCGCTCTGAGCCGCGGTGGCCCCGGCGATAACTTCCACGTCTACATCGGGGTAGTCCTCCGCAAGCTCCAGCACGGGGCTCGCCATGCCGTACACGCCCGCGTCACCGCTGCACACGAGCGCCACGGCTTCTCCGCTCTGCGCGCGAGAAAGCGCCAGGCGGCACCGTTCGACCTCGTGCATCATCGGCGTCGCGAGATGCGCCGCGTCGGGCACGGCGGCGAGCGCGAGCTCCACGTATTTCGTGTACCCCACAACGATGTCGGCCGCCTCGAGCGAGCGCCGGGCCGCAATCGTCATGCCGTCGGGGCCGCCCGGGCCGATCCCCACCACGAAGAGCTTTCCCATCACCGCTCCTTAAACGAAAGTTCGATAGTTACCTTGGAAAACGCGACAGTCACGCCGCCGTGAGCGAGCTTCGGGAAGATAAGTTTGCCCCCGTCCGCGAGCGCCGCGCGCTCGCACACGTTGTCGACCCCCACCGTCGAGCGCACGAAATCAGATGGCGAAACGCTGCCTTCGACCTGCGACAACTCCTCTGCGGAATACGTCGCAAGCGGGATATTGCGCGCGCGGCAGAAGACGAGCAGACCCTCCTCGTGCGCCTTCACGTCGATCGTCGCCGCCTCGCGCACGGCCGAAGGCGAGATGTCCGCCTGCCCGCACGCGAGAAGAAACGCCTCCCCGATCGCTTCGGCGCACGCACCGCGACGGCACCCTATACCCGCAACGATGCAGGGCACGACAAGGCGAAGCGGCTCGGGCGCAGGCGCCTGCGCCCTCACGCCCGCCGGCTTCCCCGTCTCACCGGCGGGCGTGAGGGCGCCCGTTGTCTCCGCCGCGCGAACGGACGCACCTGCATTCGCGCCAGCAAACGGCGACACGACGATATCGGCCCGCGCGCGGTCTGACGCAATGTCAACCCCCTCAGGCGGCTGTCCCGAAATCGACATGTCGGAATAGAGCGCTACGCGCCCGCCCGAAAGCAGCCGCGCCGACACTCGCTTGATGGCCTCGGGATTCGAAACGGCCAGCCCCGCACGGCGCGCCCACGTATCCACCGCCCACACGCCTCGGACGTCGGTCGCCGTGGTGATGACGGGGATGGCCCCTGCCGCGCGTGCCACAGTTTGCGCAAGCTCGTTCGCACCGCCCAAATGCCCCGACAAAAGCGGGACGGCAAAGCGCCCCGCCTCGTCGATCACCACAACCGCGGGATCATTTGCCTTCGAGGCGACATGCGGCGCGATCGCCCGCACGGCGATGCCCGCCGCGCCCACGAACAGAAGCGCGTCCGACGCTTCCCACGCGAGCGCCGTCCATGCACGCAGGTCGGCCTTTCCCTCGCCGAACCCGCGCAAAACGGAAACGTCCCAGCCAGGGTCATCTTCGCCTGTCTGCGCGCAATCGGAAAGCGCGCGTGCGGTGCGCTCCGCCAACGCATACCCCCTCTCAGTGAACGCTATGCAGGAAATCCTCATCTAGCGCACCACCATCGTCGAGAAGTAGCTGCCCCGATCGGGCACATCGTCGAGCGAGCGGTACACGCGCTCGCCCGGAAGCCCACAGTCCTCTACGAGCTCGGCACCGTCGAAGGTGCCCTCATCGCGAAGGATGCGCTTCGTGTCCGCAAGCGAGCGGCGCGCCTTCATGACCACCTTCGTCCCCGGCCAGCCGATTGCGCGGCCCATCCCGTACAGCACGCCTTTACTCATACGTCGCCCCCAATTCCCCGATGACTGCATCGGCGCCCGACGTGCGGAAAAGCTCGCGGCGCTCGGCGTCGAACACGACCGCGGCGATATCGCATGCGCCCGCCGCGCGGCGGCGCAACCTGTCCTCGATTGCCGCAGCGAGCGAGGCGCGCGCAGCGTCCCCCACGCCGGCGGCCTCGATTACCTCGAGCGCCGCCGTGGTCGTGACCGACGACATGATCTCGCGCACGATCTTCGCGCCCGCGCCGGCCATGGCCGCGTGGGCGGCCAGAATCTCCGCGCGGCAGTCGGCGGTACGCGAATGGGTGTCCATGATGCCGCCCGCGACCTTCACTAACTTGCCGATGTGTCCTACAAGAAGGACATTGGTGAATCCCTCGCGAACGCAGCAATCAATCGCATCGCCCACAAAGTTGGAGATGAAGACCACCGGCGCACCGTTTAGGTGGAAATGCCCCGAGATGAACTGCCCGCCGTAGTTGCCGGGCGTGAGCACGACTCCGCGCCGCCCCATAGCCGCATGCTGCCGAATCTCGAGCTCGATGCTGTCGCGCAAGGCAGCGAGGCTGCGCGGCTCGACGATGCCCGTCGTGCCCAGGATGGAGATGCCGTCCTCTATCCCCAGGTGCGGGTTGAAGGTCTTTTCGGCAAGGGCAACACCCTCGGGTACCGAAATCGTTACAGCAATATTTCCAGAAAAGCCGTGCGCGGCACACACCTCGCGCACCGCCGAAGTGATCATCGCGCGCGGCGTCGCGTTGATGGCGGCCGCCCCCACCGGCTGCTCGAGCCCGGGCAACGTCACGCGCCCCACGCCCACGCCGCCATCGACGGAAACTTCCGATTCGTGCGCGGGCAAGCCCTTGCCGCCCGCAGCGCCCGTGACCGACCCCGCATGTTCCACGCGCGCGTACACGAGCACGCCGTCGGTCACATCGGCATCGTCGCCTGCGTCCTTTTGCACGGCGCACTGGGCGCACCCCTCGCCGATGTATGCATCGACCACGTCCGTCTCGACGGGCAGCCCGCCGGGGGTGACGATCGACACGCGGCCGACGGGCTTTCGTGACAAGAGCATCTCGCAGGCCGCCTTCGCCGCGAGCGCGGCGCAGCTCCCCGTGGTATAGCCGCAGCGCAGGCGGGTCGTCCCGGTATATATATAGTGCTCGAAGGCCACGCTAGCTGCTCGCCTTCCGATACCCCGTGGCAAACGAAGGGTCGTAAAGCTTGCTGCGCTCGTACGACTCCGCTTGCGCGCCGTCGTGCGCAAGCCCGCCGCGAGCTCCGAGCACGCGGCCCACCACCACGAGCGCCGTGCGGTCGATGCCCTCTCGCGCGCCCGCGTCGGCGAGCGTGCCCACTGTGCATCGCACCACGCGCTCCTCAGGCCAGGTCGCCTTGTACACGAGCGCCGCCGGCTCGTCGGAGCTGCGGCCCGCGGCCAAAAGCTCGGCGGAAAGCTCGGCGAGCATACCCGAGCTCAGGAAGATGACCATAGTCGAGCCGCTTTCCGCCATGGTGCGCATGCCCTCGCCCGCGGGCATGGGGGTGCGCCCGGAAAGCCGCGTGATCACGACCGACTGGCTGATTCCCGGCAGCGTGTATTCCTGGCGAAGCGCCGCCGCGGCACCGCAAAAGCTCGACACGCCGGGCACCACCTCGTAGTCCACGCCGCGCGCGTCGAGTGCGTCCATCTGCTCCTGGATGGCGCCGTATAGGCACGGGTCACCCGTGTGCAGGCGCACCACTTCCTCGCCCCGCGCATCCGCCGCACACATCACGTCGAGCACTTCCTCCAAGGTCATGTGCGCGCTGTCGTAGACGACGCAGGATTCCTTGCAATCGGCGAGCAGCTCGGGGTTCACAAGGCTCCCCGCCCAAACGACCACGTCGGCCGCGCGCAGAAGGCGCGCCCCGCGCAGCGTGATAAGGTCGGCGGCGCCCGAGCCTGCGCCAACGATATGAATCATCCGAGCCTTCCCTTCCCGTTTCTCATCGCAACCGTTTACGCCGCCCTTCGCACAGCGGGCAAAACACGGCGCCCGCAGCGGCAATCGGCGCAAATACGCAGGCAGGAGGCGCAATGCCGCCCGCCCTGGCTTTGACACGTTCACAAGTGCCCACTATCATAGTAAAAGTTTCGGCAACGAGCATATGACAATCGGATAAAAGGAAATGACCGGCGCGGCGCCCGCACAGCCCGCGCTGGCTTGCGGAGGGAACCAGGTGGGAATCCTGGGCAAGGGACATTACTGTATAGGACGCGCGGGCGAACTGGCTCGCGCCCCAAGCCAGACTGCTTCGCCTTTTCCTCACGGCATCGCCGTGGCGTTAGCTCCTTGTGAACCCCGAGGGGTGCGCTTTTCTTTCGCTTGTGCCGACAAGCAACTGTCGCCGGGGGACCGGCAAACCGAGGAAAGGAAAAACCATGTCCGACCAGATGTCACGCCGCGGCTTCATGGGCGCCGCAGCAACCGGAGCCGTCGCGCTCGCCGGATTCGCGCTCGCGGGCTGCTCCAGCACCTCCGCGAGTTCCGAGAAATCGAGCGAAAAGGAGAAGGCCGTGAAGCCGGTCATCCTCGTCACGAGCTTCGGCACGAGCTACAACGACTCGCGCCACATCACCATCGGCGCCATCGAAGACGCTATCCGCGAGAAGTACTGGCAGGACTACGACATCCGCCGCGCCTTCACCGCGCAGATCATCATCGACAAGCTGAAGAAGCGCGACGGCATCACGATCGACAACATGACCGAGGCGCTCGACCGCTGCGTGGAAGACGGCGTGAAGGAAATTGTCGTGCAGCCGACGCATCTCATGGCTGGCCTGGAATACGCCGACGTGAAAGACGAGCTCGACAAGTACGCCGACAAGTTCGACAAGATCTCGCTCGGCGACCCGCTGCTCACCTCCGACGACGACTACAAGAAGGTGGCCGCAGCCATTAAGGAGAACATGGCGTCCTTCGACGACGGCAAGACGGCGCTGTGCCTCATGGGCCACGGCACCGAAGCCGATTCCAACGCCGACTATGCCAAGATGCAGGAAGTGTTCAAGAACGAGGGCTTGACGCAGTTCTTCGTCGGCACTGTCGAGGCTGAACCGACCTGCGAGGATGTTATCGCCGCCGCGAGCGCCGCAGGGTACAAGAAGGCCGTGCTCGCGCCGTTCATGGTGGTCGCGGGCGACCACGCGAACAACGACATGGCAGACGAGACCGACCCCGACAGCTGGGCTGCGAAGTTCGTGGCCGCCGGCTTCGAAGTGACGTGCCTGCTCCAGGGTCTGGGACAGAACGCCGCGGTCGATGACATCTACGTCTCGCACGTGGACGACGCCATCGCCAAGCTGTAAACTCGCCGCGCACGGGGGCGCCGGTCGCGTCCCCGTGCAACGGGCATGCGCCTTCCCCGACTGACGGCGCATGCCCGTTGCATTCGCATCCCGCCCGCCCACCGCACGGCGCGGGCGGTCGAAGCGATTGAAAGGAACCACTCCATGTTGAAGAAAACCCTCGCCTTCGCCTTGTCGGCGGCGCTTTTCGCGTTCTCGCTCGCCGGCTGCGGCGGAAATTCAATCGACAGCGCAAAGGCAAGCGATGCCGATTCCCAGGAAAAGACCGAACAGGCGGCCGATGCGCCCGAGGGCGCAAGCGCTGCCCCCATCACCGCCGACAAGGTGGCCGACGGCACCTATCCGATCACCGTAGATTCCAGCTCGAACATGTTCAGGATTGTGGACGCCCAGCTCATCGTGGAAAACGGCTCCATGCACTGCGTGATGACACTTTCCGGCACGGGCTACGGCAAGCTCTTCATGGGCACGGGCGACGAGGCTGCCGCCGCGAGCGAGGCCGACTTCATCCCCTATGTGGAAAACGCGGAAGGCAAGTACACCTACGACGTACCCGTTGAAGCGCTCGACGAGGACACCGCCTGCGCCGCGTGGAGCATTAGAAAAGGGCAGTGGTACGACCGCACGCTCGTGTTCGAATCCGCCGGCGTCGATCTGCGCGCCGACGCGCTGAAGTAACGCCATGCGGTCGATTCTTCCCAAGAAGGAAAGCAGGAAGCGCCGCAGCATCGCGGCGCGCGCGATCACCTGCGTTCTCGTCGCCCTGCTCGCGCTTCCCTTCGCGGGGTGCAGTGCGAGCCCGAACGAGACCGGTGGCACGGCGGGCTCTCAGGAATACACTGTGAGCGTCTCGCTTTCCGGCGGGTCAGGGCGCGCAAGCATCGCCTCACCCACCACAATTGTGAAGGATGGCGACACCTACACCGCGACCATCACCTGGTCGAGTTCGAACTACGACAAAATGACCGTCGACGGCGTGGACTACGCGCCTGTAAACGACGGCGGCAACTCCACATTCGAGATACCCGTCACGCTCGACGAGGACATCGCCGTGTCGGCCGAGACCGTCGCCATGTCGACGCCGCACACCATCGACTACACGCTCCACTTCGACTCATCCACCATGAAGGAGAAAACGGGCGACGATGCAAGCGGCGGCTCCCCTGCGAGAACGGCTTCAAGCGCCGCGGCCGACTTCCACAACCCAGATTTGGGCTGCGGCTGGGAGCCGACGGGGACGCTTCAGCTTGAATACGCCAAGCACTTCACTGTCGACGAGTTCGAAGGCGGCCTGCGGCTTATCTGCGTTTCGAACGGGGAGCGCTTCCTCGTGGTACCGCAAGATGCGAAGGTACCTGATGGGTTGAGCTCTGACATCGCGGTCATAAGGCGCCCCGCCGACAAGGTGTACCTCGTGTCGTCGGCGACGATGTGCCTGGTCGACGCGCTCGATGCGAACGACAATATCTTCATGTCGGGCACGAAGGCCGACGATTGCTCGGTCGCGGGCTTCAAAAGCGCGCTCGAAAGTGGGGCGATCGCCTACGGCGGCAAGTACAGCGCGCCCGACTACGAGCGAATATCGGCCTCGGGCTGCACGCTCGCCATCGAGAACACCATGATCAACCACACACCCGATGTGAAGGAAAAGCTGCAGAAACTCGGGCTCGTCGTGCTCACCGAACAGTCGTCGAGCGAGCCCGAAGCACTCGGGCGCGTCGAGTGGATTAAGCTTTTCGGCGTCCTGTTCGACAAGGAAGACGAGGCCGCGCACCTATTCAACGAGCAGAAGGCCCGCGTCGAGCAAACGTCGGGGCTCGCGTCGTCAGGTAAAACCGTGGCGTATTTCTACATTAACTCGAACGGGGCCGCCGTCACGCGGCGGGCGGGCGACTACGTGGCGCAGATGATCGAGCTTGCAGGCGGCAACTACGCGCTCGATGACGCGCAGACGGCGTCGACGTCAGGTTCGTCAGTAACGCTCGAAATGGAGCGCTTCTACGCGACGGCGAAGGATGCCGACATCATCGTCTACAACGGCACCATCGACGAATCGGTTGCCACCTTGAACGACTTCGTAGGCAAAAACGCGCTATTGTCGCAGTTCAAAGCCGTGAAGAACGGCAACGTCTGGGTCACAAGCGCCGACATGTACCAGCAGATGACTTCTACCGCCGACATTATCGACGAACTGCACGGGGCGTTCACCGGCGATGACGCGAGCGACTTCCATTATCTGAGGAAGCTCGGCTAGCACCATGAAAAGCCGACTTTCCATGACATACGACGAATCGGGGCGCGCCGCGCGGTGTCGCGTCGTGACGGCGCTGCTCGCTGTTGCCCTCATCGTGCTCGTCGGGACCAACCTGTGCATCGGGAGCGTGCTCGTGCCCGCAGACCACATCCCTGGCATCCTTTCGGGCGGCGCGGCCAATTCCATGGAAAGCCAAGTCATCTGGGAGATTCGCCTGCCGCGCGTGCTTTCAGCCGTGCTTCTCGGCGGGGCACTTTCGCTCTCCGGGTTCCTACTGCAGACGTTTTTCAACAATCCCATCGCCGACCCGTTCATCTTGGGCGTCTCCTCGGGCGCAAAGTTCGTCGTCGCGCTTACGATGATCGTACTTCTGGGCGCGAACCAGGCCATGTCCTCGCCGGCCATGGTGGCCGCAGCGTTTCTGGGCTCGCTTATCACCATCGGCTTCGTGCTCCTCATCGCACGGCGCATAAGTTCCATGGCCATGCTCATCGTGGCGGGCGTCATGGTGGGATACATCTGCTCGGCGGCGACGAACTTCCTCATCGCCTTCGCCGACGACCAGTCCATCGTGAACCTGCACAACTGGTCTTTGGGTAGCTTCTCGGGTTCGAGCTGGGACGACATCGCGTTCATCGCGGTCGTGGTGATCACCGTGAGCGCATGCGTATTCGCGATATCGAAGCCCCTTTCCGCCTTCCAGCTGGGAGAAGCCTACGCGAAAAGCGTCGGCGTGAACGTCGCACGCTTCCGCGTGGTGCTCGTCCTTCTAGCGAGCATGCTCTCCGCCTGCGTGACCGCGTTCGCTGGTCCGGTGTCGTTCGTAGGCATCGCGGTTCCGCATCTCGTTAAGTCGGCGCTGAAGTCGTCGAAGCCTATCCGCGTGATTCCTGCGTGCTTCTTGGGAGGCGCCATCTTTTGCGCGGGCTGCGATTTGATCGCGCGCACGCTGTTCTCCCCCGTCGAGCTTTCCATCAGCGCCGTCACCGCCATCTTCGGCGCGCCGGTGGTTATTGCACTCATGTTGAAGAAGCGGGTGAGGTAGATGTGGGAATTCGTGCCGCGGCCCAAAACGCTCGGAGGGGACATTCCATGCTTAGACAATCCTGAGCTCGCTCGAAAGTGCCAGAAGGCACTTTCGGCTCGTGCGGAACTGCGCGCGAAACGCCTCCTCCGAGCGGAGTCGAACCTCGAAACCCCGGTCGAAACGCAGACTGACGGAGCGCCGCTTTTCCGCATAAGCGACCTGTCGGCAGGCTACGACAAGAAGGTCGTAGTCGAAGGCATCGATCTGGAGGTTCGCGCGGGCGACGTCGTGGCGCTCATCGGGCCGAACGGCTCGGGCAAGTCGACCATCTTGAAAACCATCACGCGCCATCTGGCACCGCTTGCCGGCGCGGTCGAGCTCGACGGGCGGGAGATTTCCCGATGGAAGACGGCGGAGTTCGCAAGGAACCTTGCCGTTATGCTGACAGATCGCCCCCGGACCGAGCTTCTCACCTGCCGCGATATCGTAGAGGCGGGAAGGCATCCCTACACCGGGCGAATGGGCACACTCTCGCCCGACGACCATAGTCGGGTCGATGAGGCCATGAAAACCGCACATGTGGAAGAGCTCGCCGAGCGCGACTTCATGCAGATAAGCGACGGGCAACGCCAGCGCGTCATGCTCGCACGCGCCATCGCGCAGGATCCGCGTGTGCTCGTGCTCGACGAGCCCACGTCGTATCTCGATATCCGCTACCAGATCGACCTGCTGCGAATACTTCGCCACCTTGCGAAATCGCAGAATGTGGCTGTCATCATGTCCATCCACGAACTCGAGCTCGCGCAGAAAAGCGCCGACAAGGTGATTTGCGTGAAGGACGGCCGGGTCTTCCGCGCCGGCGCACCCGAGGGCATATTCACGCGCGAGACGATTGGCGAGCTCTACGGCCTTCAACATGGCACCTTCAACGAGCGCTTCGGCAGCGTGGAAATTGGGCGCCCACACGGCGATGCGCACACGTTCGTCATCGCTGGCGCAGGTACGGGGTCGGCTGTGTTTCGCCAGCTCATTCGGCAGGGCAAGGCGTTCTACGCGGGCGTTCTGCACGAAGGGGACATCGACTGCGAGCTCGCGCGCGACCTGGCGACGGAATGCGTAGCCGAGCGCGCCTTCGAGCCGATCGGGGATAAAACCATAGCCCGCGCCAAAGAGCTCCTCGTCCACTGCGCGCGTCTTATCGTATGCCCCGCCGCCTTCGGCACCATAAACGCCCGCAACGCAGAGCTCGTCGAGTTCGCACGCTCGCATGGTATCGAGGTCATGCGAGCGTGCGAAGGCGCATCGGAGGATTCCAAAATTGGAGTGGGAAGGATAAACTGGACTTTCTTTTAAGGATCCTCAGGCTACAGCTCCTACGCCGGCAAGGTCTCCAAGGCGCCGGAAAACCTCAGGAACAGGAATTTCCACGCCGACGAGCCCAACTAGGCCTAATCCAAGCGAGATTCCAGACTCGACAGACCATTGAGAGTCAGATCGTTGGCGACCTCAGAGACACGCTCGATAGGAACCGAGCCGTCAGACAGCGCCCACGTGCGATAGATACCGATTATACCCGACAGCAAAAACGCCAGATAGTAGTCGAACATCTCGTCCTTGAGACCTTGGGGCAGCAGATCGCGCTCGGCAATCTCGTGCTCGAGCGGTGCACGAAGACGAGCCATAAAATCATCGAGCGGAATATTCTCGATCAGCTGACGATTGAGCACCAAGTTGTTGCACAGTGCCTCATTAACGGTTTTAAAGAAGGTCGCCGCCGCGCCAAGAGCGCGCTCGTTGGTGTCACCGTCCATAGAAGCAAGCGTTTTCTCGACCGAGTCGACAATCATCTCCACCACATCGACGGCAATGGCATCGAGCAGGCCGTCAACCGTACCAAAGTGAACGTAAAAGGTCTTGCGGTCGACATTGGCCTCGCGCGCGATGGCACTCACCGTAATGTCTGCCAGCGGCTTTTCCATGAGCAGGCGCTCGAAAGCCGAAAGGATGGCATTACGGCTGCGAACGATGCGGCGGTCAAGACGCGGTTTGATGGTTGCCATGGGCGTGTCCCTTCGATATGCGAGCATTCATCAACAGATGAGAGATAATCTACGTTAGAGGATTATCCCCGATACGGCACAAATATGCCCCGCATCATGAAGAACGCACGACTGCCCTACTGAGACTTAGGGCGCTTCTTCTTATTGAGTGCCGACGGAGATACGCGAATACCGTCTCCTGTCTGACGCACATAGGCCTTATGAGCCGGCTTTGCGGTCCCAGAAGCCTTCTGAGCCTGCTTCTTGGGATCAACGGTAACAGCATTCGTGGGGTGCGGCTTAGTGGGCGCAGAGGGCGTCTGAGGCGTGCGGCCGAGCTTGCGCATCACGCGATCCCAGCGCGCATGGATGCTCTCGTTGTGGGCGCTCTTAAGTCCCAGCAGGGGCGCAGCCAAAATGGTAGGCGCAATAAACGTAATGAGACGCCACAGCAGATAGCCGGCGGTCGAAGCCGAACCGAAGAAATGACCCAAGAACAATGCAAAGCCGCCCTCAGCGCCACCAGTTCCACCGGGCAAGGGAACCGCAGAGCTTAACAGCTGGACAAAGGCGCTCGCGGCCATGACCGAGAAAAAGTCGACCTCGTGGTGGCCAAAGGCAAGCATCAGGAAATACGGAACCAGATAGAAAAACGCGAGCTGCAGCATGGTGATAAACACGGTGAGCAGCATGGAAGAAAAATGTCCGGCCGAAAGCTTGAACTTCTCGGAGAAGGAGTAGATCTCGCCATCGACAAACGTGCGCCAACCCTCGATCTTAGTGGCCGAGACACCAATGCGCTCGAGCCAATTGATGATGCAATGGGCGATGCGCGTGACGGTCTTAGGCATGAGCGCGACGGCGAAGATGCCAAGCAAGATGCAGCAGTGTCCACCAAAGCTAAAGACGCACAGCAGCGTCATGTCGCCATAGCGCTCGGCAAAAAACGGCATGCGAGCAAGCAGTAGGATAGCGCCCCAGGCAACGAGGCCAAACTGATACACGATAAAGCGCGTGAACTGCGTGGCTCCGGCCTCGCCGACATTTTGGCCCGCTTTGGTCAGGCGGTAGATCTGAGCAGGAGTCGAGCCCATCATCATAGGGGTGAGGTTGCCAAAGAAGATGCCACTCGCCTCGACCGAGATCAGGTCGCGAATGCCGACGGGTGAATTGGGGTCGAGCCAGACAGCGATCGCATAGGCCACAATGCCAAAGAACAGATACATGAACATGCAGAGACACGCGACAACGAGCCATGACGCCTGGACGCTCGACATAGCGGCCCAGAACTGCCCCATCTGCCCGGTTACCACCAGATAGACGATATAACCCACCAGCACGACGCCGATAAAGATGGCGCCGCGGCGTGCGCTCTTATTGTCATCTCCGCCCGAGGCCTCAACCTCGACCTGGGGCTTAGACGTATGCTGAGAGGACTCCGTCATGAGACTCCTTCTAACAGTCAAAATATCTTGGATATTGTACCCGCAAGGACCATAGACAGAACGCAAAGCTCTGGTTCAAACGGGAATTGCAGACGGTTGTTTGAAAATAAAAAACCCGGCCTTCCATGGGAAGTCCGGGTATCAGATGCGTGGTAGCCCGTACCAGATTCGAACTGGTGATCTCCGCCTTGAGAGGGCGGCGTCCTAAACCGCTAGACGAACGGGCCATAAGCCTCAGCAGAAAAGAAGTGGTAGCCCGTACCAGATTCGAACTGGTGATCTCCGCCTTGAGAGGGCGGCGTCCTAAACCGCTAGACGAACGGGCCACATGACATCTGCACTGCCGTGCTGCGAGGAAATATATTACGGGACAAAAAACGTCAGCGCAAGAAGAAATTCCAAATTGCCGAAAAATTGTCGGCAGGTTATGGAACACGCAGGTAAACTAGGTAGCTAATTCAAGTTGAGATGGACCAAAAGAGCTTCGCGATCGTTGGGAATGTTGTCTTCGATCACGGCGTCGAGGGCGGAGTTGAGAAGCTGCCCCAGTTCCGGCCCGGGCTTGACTCCAGCACGGATCAGGTCGCCGCCGTTGAAGGCGAGCATCTTGAGCGTATAGGGCTCCCCCGCCCTCAGCAGCTCGTGCGCCATCGCGCGCATCTCCTCAATCGTCTCAACGTAATAGAAGCACGACGGGGCCTTGCCAAGTGTGTCGGCACGCTTAAGGTCCATGAGCTCGTCAATCAGGCGGGCCGTGTCGACGCCCTCACCCGAAAGCGCGCGCATCATATTGAGCAGGCAGGAGCGCTCGGGGCGCAGCGGCTTGTCGTGATATTTGATGAGCAGGCACACGTCGCGCACCAGGTCGTGCGAGAGAGCCAGGCGATCCATAATGACGTGCGCTTTCTTGGCGCCGAGCTCGGGATGACCGTAGAAGTGTCCGCTGCCGGCGTGATCGACCGTAAAGCACTCGGGCTTGGAGACATCGTGCAAAAACGCCGCCCACATAAGGCTCGACGAGGGCGCGACGCCGTCGCACAGCGCAAGCTCCCCTGCCACCGTCAGCACACGGGCGATATGCTCGTAGACGTTAAACGCATGATAGACACTTCGCTGATCAAAGCCGCGACCCGCTGCCAACTCGGGCACAGAGGCACAGATGAGCTCGGGATAGCGAAGCATCGCGTCTCCCCCATGACCGGTCGAAAGAATGCCCTCGAGCTCAATACCCACACGCTCGCGCGCCACAGCATCGAGCAACGGCGCACACTCAGCAAGCGCGCGCTTTGTCTCGGGCTCAATCATAAAGTCCAGGCGGCAGGCAAAGCGTACCGCACGCAGCATGCGAAGGGCGTCCTCGTTAAAGCGACGCTTGGGATCGCCGACAGCGCGAATCAGCTTGCGCTCCAAGTCACCCTGGCCGTCGTAGCGGTCGACAAGCCCGCGCTCGGGATGCCAGGCCATGGCGTTGACGGTAAAGTCGCGGCGCGCCAGATCGTCCTCGAGCGAGGCGGCACGTTCCACACTCTGGGGATGGCGACCATCGGTGTAAAAGCCATCCAGACGGTACGTGGTGACCTCGATACGCTCGCCATCGGAAATAGCCGTGATTCCGCCAAATTTAATGCCCGACTCCACAACCGCGATGCCGGCGGCCTCGAGCGCCGCTTTGGACTCCTGCCACAGGCCGCTACAGCACATATCAACATCGTGGCTGGGGCACCCCATCAGGGCGTCGCGCACCCAACCACCCACGTACCAAGCCTCAAGACCAGCCGCCTCAAGCGCGCGCAGGACGCGCAGGGACGCATCGGACGGTTGAGTACCGTTGAGCGAAACATTGCACATGCCTATGGCCTCCTGCACTTGTGAGCGTAAATCGATGGTTCTCAAGAAGTCTAGCAAGAAACAAGAAAGCGCGCACACGCAATCGCGTCGTCAATTCCATAAAACGAGACAGCAGACGCCATATGCGTTCAGTGCACAAAAAACACCCGCCTCGGAGATCCAAAGCGGGTGTTCGGCAGCGATTTTTCGATGCGGCTAGCAGACCTGACGAACTTCGATGTTCTTCTTGTATTCGTCCACCTTGGCAAAGTCGCCCAGGCCCGGGCACTCGACCACGTTGGCGCCGGTGGCCATCGACAGACGGAGGGCATCCTCGACGCGCTTGGGAGCGTCGTGCCATACGGACAGGAAGGCAGCGAGCGAGGAATCGCCGGCGCACACCGTCGACAGCAGCTTGACGTCGAAGGTGCGATTGGCAAACCAGATGTGCTCGCCGTTGGAGAAGTACGCACCGGCGCCACCGAGGGTCAGCAGCACGTTCTTGGCGCCCTTGGCATGCAGCTCGGCCATAGCGCCCTTGACGGACTCATCGTCGCCACCGCTCACCTTGATGCCAAAGATGTCGAGCAGCTCGTCGTCATTGGGCTTGATCAGCAGCGGCTCCATGGCAATGAGGTCTGCCAGCTGATGGCTCGAGATGTCGAGGACGAACTCGGCCCCCTTGGCCTTGACGCGGCGCAGGACCTCGGCCAAGAAGCCCTCGGAAGTGTTGGGAGGCAGCGAGCCGCTGATGACCAGGCAGGTCATGTCATCGAGCGAATCGATGAGCTCAAACATCTCCTGCTCGTTGGCCTCGTTGATAGCGGCACCGGCGTTGACCATGTTGTACTCGGTGTCGGGGCCGGCGTTGAGGAACACATTGACGCGCGTAATGCCGTCGGTCCACACGGGTTTGACGGGCACGCCCAGGGCCTCGGCGCCCTTAACGATAAACTCGCCCGAGAAACCGGCGAAAAAGCCCAGGATCGTGGTGTCGACGCCGTAGTGATCGAGCGTAAACGAGACGTTTAGGCCCTTGCCGTTGGGCGTGTAGACGGCGTTGCGGGTACGCGTGACGGTGTTGGCAGCAAGACCGTCGCAGGCGATGTTGTAGTCAATAGCGGGATTTGCAGTGAGCGTGTAAATCATGAATGTTCCTTTCACGAAGCAACGTGTTAATGAAAGTATATTCCACGCATCGGTAAAAGGCTAGGACAACTCGGTGAACGGTGTGGAAGCGGTGAAGTACGGCGGGACACCTCTCCCCCGTGGCGGAACAAAAAGGCGCCCCAGCCAAACCGGGGCGCCACATGCGCACGAATATGTCGCGGTTCGATTACTGACGATCGAGCTTGCGGACGGCAACGCGCTTGCTGTACTCGTCGACGTGACCGAAGTCACCGATGCCGACGGACTCGGCAACGTTGGCGCCGGTGGCCATAGCGAGCTTCATGGCCTCCTCGACGTTGTCGCGATCCCTGTACCACTTGTGCAGGAACGCAGCGAGGGTGCAGTCGCCGGCGCAGACGGAAGAAACCAGCTTGATGTTGAACTCACGCTTGGCGTACCAGATGTCCTCGCCGTTGGAGAAGTAAGCGTCGCCGCGGCTACCACGGGTGAGCAGCACGTTCTGAACGCCAGCGTCGTGAGCCATCTTCATGGCAACGCGAACCTCGTCGTCGGTGTCGACCGGCACGCCGAAGATGGCCTTCATCTCGTGATGGTTCGGCTTGATGAGCAGCGGCTTCTTGTGAGCGAGCTCCTTGAGCTTGTCGGAGGACAGGTCCAGGACGACGTCGGCGCCACGGGCCTGAGCGTGCTCCATGACCTGAGCCAGGAAGTCGGGCGTAGCTTTGGGAGGCACGGAGCCGGAAACGATCAGGCACTCGAGATCGCCCGCGGTGTCCAGGATGTTGTAGAGCTCCTCCTGGTGCTGCGGCGTGATCGGAGCACCCGGGTTCAGGATGCCGTACTCGTGCTGGCCATCGTTGACGTAGGTGTTAATGCGCGTGATACCGTCGGTCCAGACCGGGCGGCAGAGGCAACCCAGGTTCATGACCTCCTCGACGATGAACTTGCCCGTGAAGCCGGCGAAGAAGCCGAGCGCGACGGTGTCGACGCCCATCTTCTTAAAGGCGAAGGACACGTCGAGGCCCTTGCCGTTAGCCGTGTAGCTGGCCGAGCCGGTGCGGACGTTCTCGTCGGGCTCGAGCGGAGAGCTCGAAACCGTCATGTCGACAGCCGGGTTAGCGGTTAGCGTGTAGAACATTTACAGTACCCCCTGTATATATGAGGGCCGCGTGGCCGGCCCATTCCAACCACGCGGTTACCTCTGATACCAAATTAGCGAGCTGCGGACTCGAGCAGAGCCTTGACCTCGGCGGCGGTGTTGCAGGCGAGCGCCTTCTCGGCGAGCTCGTCGCACTCGGCCTTGGTCCACTGACTGATGGTCTTGCGGGCGCGCAGGATCGACGGAGCGCTCATCGAGAACTCCTCCAGGCCCCAGCTGATCAGCAGCGGCTCGAGCAGCGGATCGGCAGCGGCCTCGCCGCACATACCGACCATGATGCCGGCCTTCACGCCGCTCTCGATGATGTTCTTGAGCGAGCGGAGCACGGCGGGATAGTACACCTGGTACAGGTTGGAGATGGTGTCGTTGCCACGGTCGGCGCACATGGTGTAGCCGATCAGGTCGTTGGTGCCGATGGAGAAGAAGTCGGCAACCTCGGCAAGACGGTCTGCGAGCAGCGAAGCGGCGGGCGTCTCGACCATGATGCCGACCTCGATGTTCTCGTTGAACTTGCGACCCTCTTCGGTCAGCTCGGCCTTGCACTGCTCGACGAGCTCCTTGACAGCCAAGACCTCCTCGACGCAGGTGACGAGCGGGATCATGATCTTGACGTCACCGAAGGCGCTAGCGCGCAGCAGAGCGCGGAGCTGGACCTTGTACTGGTCGGGATTGGCCAGGCAGTAACGCACGGCGCGGAAGCCCATGAAGGGGTTGTCTTCCTTGACCATATGCAGATACGGAATCTCCTTGTCGCCACCCACATCGAGCGTGCGGATGATGACCGGAGCACCCTTGAGCGCGCTGGCGACCTTACGGTAGGCGTTGAACTGCTCCTCCTCGGAAGGAAGCTCAGCGGAGTCCATGAACAGGAACTCGGAGCGGAACAGGCCGATGGCCTCGGCGTCGTGATCGAGCGCGTTGGGCACGTCATCGGGGTTACCGATGTTGCAGGCGATGATCTTCTTGATGCCATCGGCAGTCACGGACGGCTTGCCACGGAAGGCCTCGAGGGCTGCCTTCTCGGCAGCGAAGGCCTCGGCCTTGGCGGTGTAGGCAGCGAGCGTCTCCTCGTCGGGATCGGCCTCAACGATACCCTTGCCACCATCGACGACAACGGTCATACCGTTGCGCAGCGCGGTGCAGCTGTTGGAAACCGAAAGGACAGCCGGAATCTCGAGGGCGCGCGCGATGATCGCGGAGTGCGACGTGCGGCCACCGGTCTCGGTGACGATACCGGCAACGTGGGCCTTATCGATCGTGGCGGTCATGGACGGCGTGAGGTCATGCACGACAACGACGGTGTTCTCGGGCAGGACGGAGAGGTCGACGACCTCCTTGCCCAGCAGCTCGGCCAGAATACCGGTGCGGATGTCGGCGATGTCGGCCGCGCGCAGACGGAACATCTCGTCGTCCATGGACAGGAACATGTTCTCGAACATGGTCGAGGTGTCCATGAGCGCCTGCTCGGCGCAGGTACCGCCGTCAATGGCGGCGTTGATGGCGTCGGTCATGCCCGGGTCCTGAGCCAGGACAATGTGTCCACTCATGATCTCGGCCTCGGCCTCGCCCACCGTCTCCTTCATGTGGTCGGCCTGAGCCTGGGTCTTCTCGCAGAAGACCGAAAGAGCGGACTGATAGCGCTCCTTCTCTGCTGCCGAATCAGCAACCTCGTGCGGCTCAAACGTCAAGTCGGGATCGACGGCGACCATGACGGTGCCGATACCGATGCCCTCGGAAGCGTTGACTCCCTGATACATTCCCATTCCTCTCTCCGTGTCATGTGATAAAGCGTTTTGCCATATCCATGACAAAAGAGCGCAGCTACCTTACAACAGGTCACTGCGCCCCCAAATATGAACTTAGTTGTTCAACATGCGACCCGTTTGAGTTCTACTCGCCAAGACCGCTCTTGATGAGCTCGATGGCAGCAGCCAGAGCCTCGGCCTCGTCAGCGCCGTCGCACTTTACCTCGACCTCGGTGCCGCAGGGGATACCAGCAGCCATGAGGGCCATCGGGGACTTGCCGTTGACCTCCTTCTCGGGGGTGACGACCGTCACGTCACAGGCGTACTTGCCCATGGTGGAGGCGAACAGACCAGCCGGACGCATGTGCAGACCCTGAGGATTAACGAGGGTAGCCTTCTCAGAAACCATAATTGACTCCTTTTTGTGTTTAACCCCTGTCATGCATGTGGCAGGAGTCAGATTCACGACGTTGTTTATATTAACTCACATCAAACGGTTTTTCATTATGTTTCGGACGAATTGTTGGACAGATGTCGTTCCTGCACGCTCGCCCGCCGGGCGGGGCGGTTAAGTTTGCTGCTCTACAGTCCTGCGCAAGACGGAAAGCACATTAAGTGCTTTCCTTTGCGTGCGGAACTCGCGACAAACTTAACCGCCCCGCCCGGCGGGCGAGCTGCGGAAAATCGGTCGGTCCAGAGCAATATCGTGCAAACGGAAATCTGGCTGATGATCTGTTCGCGACAAAGACTCGATAGGTAGCCCCCTCTATGACCTTTTATAAGTTGCGGTGAAATAGGGACTAAATTTGGGGTTGAATCGTTTAAACAGTCCCTATTTCACCGCAACTTATGGGAGGGATAGAAAAAGGCGAAGGGCCTGGAGAGGGACTCCGCCTTTTATACAGGGGGCGATGGTATTCGCGTACCGTGGGATTAGACCAGGCGGGCGTTGATCGTCTTGGCGATCTCGGCGGCGTCGGTGGAACCCTTGACGGTGGCACGGAAGTCCTCGTCCATGAGCGCCTCGGCAACCTTGGACAGGATCTTGAGGTGCGCGGTGCCGGCCTGGGCACCGGGGATGAGCAGGGCGATAGCCACGTTGACGGGAGCGCCGTCCATGGTGTCCCAACCGGTCACGCCGGACTCGTCCTTGACGACGATCACGGCAGCCTCGGTAATGGCGTCGGACTTGGCATGCGGGATGGCGAAGCCCTCCATCATGCCCGTGGTGCCCTCGGCCTCGCGGGCCAGGAAAGCGTTCATCACGGCGTCGGCGTCGTTTGCGATACCGGCCTTGACGGCTTGGTTGGAAACGAAGCTCAGGGCCTCGTCACGAGAAGCGAAGTCCTCGGCAACAAAGACATTCTCGACCTTCACGAAGTCGGCAGCCTCGGCCTTGGGGGCCTCGACGGCAGCGGCCTTGAGAGCCTCAACCGACTTGGCTGCAGGAGCGGCCTTCTGGTTCTTCTCGAAGTCGTACTTCTTGAAGGCCACGAACAGGATGCCACCGACCACAGCGCCGATGAGGATCGCGAGGACCCAAAGCGGACCGTTCTCGACAACGGGCAGGACCAGGAAGCCACCGTGAGGCGCCGGATCGTGAACGTTGAACATAATGGTCAGGATCGAAGCGATAGAGGAACCGAGCATCATGATGGGCATGACGGGCCAGATGTTCTTGGTCATGAACGGAATGGCGCCCTCGGTGATGTGGGTGCAACCAAGGATGAGGTTGACGACACCGGCGTCATGGTCCTCCTGGCTGAAGTACTTCTTGCCGACAACGACGGCGAAGGTGGTGATCAGCGGCGGAACGATGCAGGCGGCGGAGACGGCAGCCATGAAGTTGGTGCCGAAGTTGTAGGTATCGGTGCCAACACCGGCGGCCAGTGCCTCGGTGAGCATAGCGGTACCGGTAACGTAAGCAGCCTTGTTGACCGGGCCGCCCATGTCAAAGGCGCACATGCAGCCGATGGCAAGACCCAGGACAACGGCGCCAGAGGCGGACAGGCCCTTGAGGAAGTCCATCATGGCGGTGTTGATGGCAGCCATGGGGCCGGAAATGCCGAGCATGACCAGACCGACGATGGCGGTCGAGAACAGCGGGTACAGGAAGATAGCCTTGAGGCCGTCCAGGTTCTTAGGCAGACCGGCAAAGACCTTCTCGAGCAGCAGGATGACATAACCGGCGAGGAAGCCACCGACGATGCCGCCCAGGAAGCCGAAGCCCACGCCGGCGCCACCGGCGTCGATCATGCCGGTCTCGGCGTTAACAGGCAGGCCCTGGATGGCGATCATACCGGCAACAAAGCCGGGGACGAGCGCCGGGCGCTTGCCGATGGACTCGGCGATGTAGGCGGAAAGCACCGGAACCATGAGGTTCATGGCGATGCCGCCGATGATCTTGAGCATCGCAGCAAAGCTGTTGTAGTCAGACGCCGTCGAATCGAAGGACGTAATGCCCCACAGGAACGAAACGGCGGTCAGAACACCACCGGCAACGACGAAGACCAGCATGTGGCTGACGCCGTTCATGAGGTGCTTGTAGATGATGTGGCCGATGGACTCCTTCTCCTCGACCTCGTCCTCGACATCGGCAGCGGCTGCAACCGAGCTGTCGCCCTTGGCGGCGAGTGCGCGGTCAATCAGCTTACCGGCGGCCTCAACGGACAGGGCCTTGGAAACACCAACGGAAACCATGGGCTTGCCGGCGAAACGCTCAGCCTGGACATCCTTATCGGCTGCGACGACGACGGCCTTGGCACCAGCGATCTCACTCTTGGTGAGCTCGTTCTCGACACCGACCTGGCCATGAGTCTCGACCTTAATGGTCAGACCGCGCTCGGCAGCTGCCTTCTCCAGCGCCTCCTTCGCCATGAAGGTGTGCGCAATGCCGGTCGGGCAACCGGTGGCGGCGATGATGTCAAACTTAGCCATGTGTCCCTCCTTCTTGAGTACAGCGCCCGCGGGCGCTCCCCTACACGCGCTTCAATGCGCGTTTTTCCACAACTGAAAGATACCAACCTACCGTCCGCGTGAGAAGAGACAAGGCGCAATTCTCCGGTGAAAGGTTCTTTCATAACCGTAAACGGTAGATGAAAGTTTACCATCAACACTTGAAAGGGCAAGGTGTATCTTGTAATTGAAAATCCCCCTATACTATGACATTAAAAACGAGTCCGATTTTCATGCCAACCAGGAGCCATCCATGACCGATAGTAGCAAGAGCGCACTTTCCCTCATTAGCACCCACCAGGGATACAGCGAGTCCGAGCAGCGCATTGTCGACTATATATTGGAGCACCAGTCCGAGGCGCCGCGCCTCACGGCAGTTCAGCTCTCGCGAGCCGCCGCCACGTCAGAGGCGACCGTTTCGCGCTTCTGCCGCAAGCTGGGCTTTGGTAGCTTCCGCAGCTTTCAGTTTTCGTTGGCGAGGGATTTGGAAAGCCAGCGCAACGAGGGCCTGACTGACGAGGTCTCGCTCGACAATATGGAGCAGAGCCTCAAGAACATCTTGGCTGCCAAGGTGAGTGAGCTTAATGCGACCATCGACGGGATCGACCACGATACGCTGGCGGCTGTTGTGCATGCCCTTAAGCATGCAGGGGTTATTGAGTTTGCGGCTGTGGGCAATACCAACGCGGTCGCGCTCGATGCGACGTTTAAGTTTTCGCAGCTGGGCCTGCGCTGCATGGCGAGCACCATTAGCGAGACATCAATCGGCTTTGCGCTTACGTTGCGCCCGGGTGACGTTATCGTGCTAATCTCAAACTCTGGCAAATCGCGCCGACTGAATCGCATGGCAAAAGCGGCTCGCGACTGCGGCGCAACCGTGGTCGTCATCAGCAGCGATAGCAAGTCTCCACTTGCGCGCCTCGCCGACTACACCTTTAATACCGTCAATCACGAAGCGTTGCTGACAACGGGTGACTTCGCGTTCTCCAAGATCAGCGCCACGATGATCATCGAAGTCATCTACAACTTCCTGCTGCCCGAGATTAAAGACGCGCGTGAGCATATCAGCTACTACGAGGAGCTCATCCAGCCGGATAAGGTCGTTGAGTAGGTTTTGCAGGGTTCGCTGGCTACCTGGCACAAAACTATGCCGGTTTACTACGATGAAACAGGAATATACGACCACATTGCGTTTTAAAAGAAAACCGCAGGCGTTCTACCTGCGGTTTTCTTTTTGCAATTATTCCTGTGCTCGAGCTATGCCGATTCATCGTAGTAAACCGGCATAGTTTTCTAACAGTCGGGCCAGACAAGCAAGCGGCGGGACAACAATTACCGATATCCCCCCCAACACCGCCGGCTCATTCTAGCCTCGTGCTTCTTCAAGCATCTGCTTGGCATGCGCCAAGCTCGCCTCCGATTGATCGCCGCTCAACATACGGGCGATCTCGGCGGTACGCGCTTCGCCGGTTACCTCGTCCAAATGCGTCTGGGGAACATCGCCCGGTTCCTTGCTGACGACATAATGCTTGTCGGCCATGACGGCAACCTGCGCCAAGTGGGTTACGACAATCACCTGATGCGTAGCGGCGAGATCTGTCAGCACGCCCGCAAGTGCACGCGCCGTGGAGCCACCGACACCAGCATCGACCTCGTCAAACACCAACGTATCAACACCGTCCGCGTTACCGAGGACAACCTTGCTTGCCAGCATGACGCGGCTGAGCTCGCCGCCCGACGCAATGCGGCGAAGGGGACGTGGCGTCAAGCCGGCACCGCTGCGGTATAGCAGCTCGTAGCTCGAAGGACCAACGGGCGTCCACTCAGCACGGGGAAGATCGCGCGACTCCCAGACGAGCTCGGCACTACCCATCTCCAAGCGCGCCATCTGGCGGCCAACCTCGTGGCAGAAGCGCGGGGCCGCCGTATTGCGAGCGCGCTTAAGTGCCTTGGCAGCGGCAAACAACTCGCGCTCAGCGCTCCCGAGTGCCTCACGCGCCTTTTTGATCTGCTCATCGCCATCATCGACCAGGGACAGCAGCTCTTGCGAGCGATCGCGCATAGCAAAAACATCGTCCATGGTGGGACCCCACTGACGCAACAGGCCCTTGAGGTCGGAATACCGCTCACGCATGCGAGCGAGCTCGCGCGGGTCGAAGGCGACGCCATCGCGATAGGCACGAAGCTCGTTCGCGCAATCCTCAAGGGAGATGCAGGCATCCGAAAGCGCATCGGCAATGTCGCCCAGTTTGCGATCGACGGTAGCCATACGGGAAAGCTCTGCCACGGCGCTGTTCACGGCATCGAGCGCTCCCCCTTCGGAGGCAAGCGATGCATGGGCATCATTGGCCGTGGCAACCAGTACCTCGGCATGTTCGGAGCGCGGCAGCAGTTCCTCGAGTTCCTCATACTCGCCCGGCTTGGGGTCGACCTCGCCGATGCGCTCGAGGGCAAAGCGCGCCTCCTCGACGCGGCTCCCCTGCGCACGCGAGGCCTCTTCGACACGTCGAACCTCCTTGGCGGCAGCACGCGATGCCTTAAAGCAGGCGCGGTACGCATCCAGCGCCTCGAGCGCAGAGCGTCCCGCCCAGGCATCGACCATCGCAACGTGATGCGCCGGGTCGAGCAAGCGCTGATGCTCGTGTTGGCCGCACAGATCCATCATCACGCCAACGCGCTCCGAAAGCTCGCGCACACTGGCGATGCGACCGTCAATCTTCACGCGGCTGCGGCCCTCGGCAGAAAGGCTGCGCTGTACGGTGAACCCCTCCGTGTCGTGCGGCCCGTCGAAGAGTCGCGCCTCGACGCTCGCCAGTGCCTCGCCCTCGCGCACCGTCGACGAATCCGCACGCTCGCCCAAAATAAGCTTGAGGGCCGAGAGCAGCGCGGTCTTGCCGGCACCGGTCTCGCCAGTCAGGACAGTCAGGCCGGCACTCGGCACCAGCGTCGCCTCGCGAATGAGTGCAATGTTAGAAACCTGCAGCTCATCGATCATGACGGACTCCGTAGAATACGCGGCTCACCGAGTTATAGAAGCTCTCGGGGCCATAATCGAGCAGCAGCACATCTCCGGGCCCGCGACGCACAGCCACGCTCTCGACCGTGCCATCGCAGGTAATAAACTGTCCGTCGATGGCGATAGCCGGCACGCTCGGGCGATCATCGGACATAAAGATCTCAACGACATCACTCGGCGAAGTCAAGAAAGCGCGAGCCTGAATGGTATGTGGAGCGATGGGCACGCAGACCATGCCCGTGTAATCGGGGCTCACGATGGGGCCACCGGCGCTGAGCGCGTAACCCGTAGAACCAGTCGCCGTGGACACGACCACACCGTCGCCACGCAGTCGGTCGATATGGTGGCCCGACACCGTGATGTCGAACTCGACCATATCGGACAGCGGACCTCGGGTAAGCGCCATGTCGTTGAGGGCGAACGTGCGCACGACATCCTTCGTACCGTCTTCGCGCACGGACACGATATCCGCAGCGATGGTGGCGCGACGGCTCACATGAAGCTCGCCGGACAGGGCGTCGCTTACGACCTGCAGAATGTCGCGCTCCTCGGGACTCGCAGCAGTTAAAAAGCCCAGGTGACCATAGGAAAGACCGAGGATAGGAATCTCGCGATGGTTGAGGATGCGGGCAGCGCGCAGCAACGTACCGTCACCGCCGAGCGTAATGACCAGATCGGAGCCGTCAATATCAGGCGTGCTTTGAATCTTCGATCGCTGGTCGGCAGCCCATGCGACCTCATAGCCCTGGCGCGTCAGCCAAAGCTCGAGTATCAGGCCGCTCTCGACCGCCTCTTGCTTGTAGTAATTGGGAACCAGAAAGACCTTCATAGCGTTGCAGCTTTCTCGCTCAAAACCGATACCTGGGATTGCAGCTCATCGTCGGTACGTCCGCCGGGGGCACACCTCATGCCGTACAGGAAAAACTCAACGTTGCCCTTGGCACCATGAATGGGTGACACGCACACATCGACCGGGAACAGCCCCTTGGCAGCAAAGAGTTCAACTGCCGCAACGAGTGTATCGCGGCGCACGGTGGGATCGGTCACAATGCCGCCCTCGCCCACCAGCGCCGCCGGAGCTTCAAACTGCGGCTTTACGAGCGTGCAGAATGCACCCGTAGGCACCAGGCACGCCAGTACCGCATCGATAATGTTCGCGATGCTGGTAAACGAGACATCACACACAGCCAGGTCGATGGCGCCGGCATAGCCAAGCTCAGGCAGCTGCGTCACGTTTGTGCGCTCATGCAGCGTCACGCGATCGTCCTGACGCAACGACCAATCGAACTGGGCGCGACCCACGTCCACAGAGACAACGGTCGCAGCTCCGCGCTTGAGCAGGCAATCGGTAAAACCCCCGGTAGAGCAGCCCACATCCAAACAGGCAAGGCCCGTCGGATTGATACCAAACGCATCAAGCGCGCCTTCGAGCTTAAGACCGCCGCGGCCAACATAGGGAATGCGCCCCTTCACGTGCAGCGGCAGCCCAGGCATCACCTTAAGACCCGGCGAAGTCAAGCGCTCACCGCCACTCGAGACCAAGCCGGCCATAAGAGTGCGAAGGGCATCCGCGCGATCGGCGCAGATGCCCTGTGAAATCAGTTCGTCATCAAGACGCACGCGTTTCATGAATGCCATCAACCATTCGTATCCGGAGATGCGGCCTAGCTATCCTGGGATTCGTTTGCCGCATCCTCATCATATTCCTGCTCGAGCTTGTCGGCCTCACGCGGCGTAAGCTCAAACTTGTCGACCATATCGACCGCGCGGGAGCCCAGCTCTATCGCTTCGTCAAACAAATCGAGCGAACGTTCCAAGGAGGTATCCTTGGAACGAACGGTAGCGATGATCTGGTCCAAGCGGTCCGAGATCTCGTCGAAGTTGCGGACGGAACCCTCTGGCATAGCTACTCCTCGACGGAGTCGACAACAGCCTCGGCGGCGTCCGCATCCTCGGCCAGCACGCCGGCCTCAGCCTGGGCAACCGCAACCTTGGCGGCAGCCTCGGCAGCCTGGGCCTCCTCGCGAGCGCGATCTTCGGCCAGCAGCTCTTGGTACAGGTCCTCGCCCGGCAGCTCCTCGCTGCGAGCGATCTTGCCCAGCACGCCGTTGACGAACGACGCGGACTGGTCGGTGCCATAGGCCTTGGCAAGCTCGACGGCCTCGTTGATTACGATGGCGTCCGAGACCTCCTCGTCGGTGAGGAAACGCATCTCGTAAACGGCGATACGCAGCAGATTGCGGTCGGCGCCGGGCATGCGCATAAGATCCCAGTTCTTGGCAACGGAGCGCAGAGCGCAGTCGATGCGATCGATATGCTCATAGGCACCGCGGCACAGCTCCAGCGCATAGGGATCGAGGGGACCCTTCGAGATCAGGAAATCACCCTCGAGGACGCGCTCGAGCGGGCTGTCCGTGGCCTCGGCCTGGAACAGCAGCTGCAGCGCCTGACTGCGGGCAAGCGTACGCCCGCGATAAACCTTAAGGCTCAAAGGTTACTCCTTGGGGAAAACGAGACCGTCGATGCAAACGTCAACGCGCTCGACCTCGACGCCCACCTGAGCATCGATGGCGGCGACCACGGCGGCGCGAACGGCCTCGGCGAGTTTCTTGAACGGATAGCCAAAGAACACCACGACACGCACGGTGAGTGCGAGCTTGTCGCCAACGACCTCGGCCTCGACCGCCGGCTCGGAAGCCGGGGCCTTGGACGAAAGCATCATGGAGACAAGGTTGGTGGCAAGGTCCTTGACGCCAACGGAGGCGATGCCCTCGACATCCGACACGGCGCGCGAGACGATGGCGGTCAGAACATCGGGCGAAATGCCGATGCCGTCAATCTTGATTTCCTGGGGCATGAGTCCTCCTAGAAGAGTTGGTTGCTAGACGCGGGAGACGAACTTGCCGTCGCGGGTGTCAACCTTGATGACCTCGCCCTCGTTGAGGTACATGGGGACCTGGATGACAGCGCCGGTGTCGATCGTGGCCGGCTTGGTGGAACCCTGGACGGTGTCGCCCTTAAAGCCCGGGTCGGTCTGGACGATGGTGGTCTCGATGAACATCGGCGGAGTCACGCCCATGAGCTCATCGTCGGCGAAGAGCAGCTGGCAGATGTCGTTCTCGCGCAGCCACTTGGAGTTCTCGCCCACCATGTCCTCGGGAACGGGAACCTGCTCATAGGACTCGTTGTCCATGAAGATGTAGTCGGTGCCATCGTTGTAGAGGTACTGGAACTCACGGGTGGTGAGCATGACGCTCTCGAACTTGGTGCCGGCGTTGCAGGTGTTCTCGACGACGCGGCCGCTCTTGATGTCGCGGGTCTTGTAGCG
>DBEZQF010000276.1:0-4398 GCA_048254795.1 Collinsella sp.
CGCCGAGGCGGAAGCCGCCGAGGCCGCTGAGGCCGTTCAGGCTTCGTATTACAACGCCGGCTCCGGCTCGTCTTACGCGTCTGCTGCGTATTACGCGAACGGCTCGGGCCTGACGCGCTCGAGCGGCGTCAATAACTATAATGGCCGCCGCGAGACTTATTACAGCAGCAACGTGTTGTATCACCACCGCACGCGCGAATGGACGCAGGATTCCGAGGGCTTTTGGCGCGATTCCGATGGTTACTACGTCGTGGCCGCGGGTGATAAGGCCCAAGGCTCCACGTTTACCGGTTCCAAGGGCGAGTGCAAGGTCTATGACTCCGGCTGCGCCGCCGGAACCACCGACTACTATACCGGTTGGTAATCTGCCATAAGCCAATAGGACATGACGGGCGGGCGTCTTTACCGAGCCTTTGGGCAACGTAAGGGCGCCCGTTTTTTGTGCGTGCTTGAGTTAACAGAGCGCTTACCGTGGCAGTACGCCGTGCATATGGGCGCAAGGCACACTAGTTCATGAGAATTAAGGTCTTTCTCTTGGAGGAAGTGGTCTTGTGAACGCTCGAGATATCGCCGTTGCCGCCGTCGCATTGGTGCTTGGCTGCCTTGGTCCTACGGCCGCGCTCGTTGCGGGCATGCAGGGGTCATGCGGGGCTGCTCCAATCGTGGTTGGCGTGCTGATCGCGGCGGCGCTGCTGGGAAGCGCCGGCGTGGTGCTTTGCCGCGATGACGAGGGCGAGGTTCCGGAATCGCAACGCTAACTGTTGTGAGGTTGGCCGCCGGTCATAGACGAAGATGAAAGCCGCCGCAGGGGAAAGGTTCCCTTGCGGCGGCTTTGCTGCTAAGGCTGTTGAATGCGGAGCGTTGGTGCTACCAGCTTTTCTCGATATCGCGGATGCGCCGATAGAGCCACTCGTTTTGCGGCACTTGGATATCGTGTTTGGCTGCGAGGCGGCAAATGGTGCCCGCGAACTCCTCGACTTCGGTTTTGCGCTTTGCGATGCGGTCTTGCGCCATCGAGGGCATACCGGCGGGGTCGATTCCCTCGATGAGGCGCACCATCTGCGTCAGGTCTGCCTCGGTCAGCTCAACGCCCTCGGCGTTGGCGACCGCAAGCGTTTCGCGCATGGCGGAAACAAAGCAGCGACGCTGCTCGGAGCCCGGCTCCGTGGCGCTTCCGTAGGTCCCGCCGTAGGCCATGCACGTCTGGTTGATGCCATCGTTGAGCATGAGTTTGGCCCACATGCGGTGCGCAATGTCGCTCTCAACGGTATGGGCGATGCCGCAGCGTGTGTAGAGCCCGTCGATGGCGGTGACGGTTGCGGGCTCGGTGCCTGCTGCCGCGCCAAAGCGAATCTCGCCCGCATTGGAAAAGGTGAGCGCGCCGTCGAGGAACACGGCATCCATGCCCTGGCAAATACCAAGAACGGTATGCTTCCAGCCAAAGCGCTCGGCAATCTTTTGCTCGCTCGTAATGCCGTTGCACAGCGAGGCGATGAGCGTGTTGGGCCCCACGACGCGTTCCATAGTCTTGAGTGCTTGGTTGAGTCCCGTCGTCTTGACCGTGAGAATGACCAGATCGGCGGGCGTTGCTTCACTGACGCGCACGGACTTGAGTGCGCAGGGCTCGCCGTTGACCGTAAGGGCGTCGCCTGCGTGACGCTCGAAACGGGCGTCGTCCATAATGTATTCGACGGCATCGTTGCCGAGCGTCTTGGCAATCATGCTGCCATAGAGTAGACCGACGCCACCCTTGCCGATAAAGGCGACCTTGTTGATCTGCATGCGAATCATCTCCTCATATAAAAGGCGCCCGCGTAAGGGGCGCCTGATGGATTGTATGTCGCCGGGGCGTTTGGTAAGCGTGTGGGGCTGCTGTTATGAAAAAGAAACTATTGCACTGTGCGCTTATGCCGCGGGACAGACCGCAAAGACATGCGCGTGGTCACGCCCGGTTCCTTTCATCGGGCTTTTTGCTGATGTTAAAGCGGTGCCGTGACGGCTCGATTTCTGCTGCGTTACGATACGTTCTCAATTGCGATTCCGATGTGTTTCGATGACGTGACGGGTTTGTTTCGCCTTGTCAGGGCTTCGATGGGAGGGGAGGGGCCGTGCAATATCGTGTTGACCCCAAAAGCGGCAACCGTATCTCGGCGTTGGGGCTGGGCTGCATGAGGTTTCCCGGTGCGCCGGGACGCCCGGATGCGAAGACAGCCGACGCCATCATCTCCCGTGCGGTGGAGCAGGGGATTAACTACCTGGACACGGCCTATCTCTATCCCGGCAACGAGGCTTGTGTGGGTGCGTCGCTTGAGCGCCTGGGCTTGCGCGACCAGGTTTTGCTCGCAACCAAGCTGCCGCATGCTTCGTGCAAATGCGCGGAGGATTTCGACCGGTTCTTCGACGAGCAACTGCGCCGCCTGCGGACCGACCGTATCGACTATTACCTCATGCACAACATTACCTCGCCCGCCCAGTGGGAACGTGTGGTGGCGTTGGGCATCGAGGACTGGATCGCGCGTCAAAAGGCGGCGGGGCGCATTCGCCAGATTGGTTTTTCGTACCACGGCAGCGCGGCGGATTTCCTGACGATGCTCGATGCATATGAGTGGGACTTTTGCCAGATCCAGTACAATTACGCTGGAGAGCGATATCAGGCGGGAACAGCGGGGCTCATGGCCGCCGCCGAGCGAGGCCTCGCGGTGTTTGTGATGGAGCCACTGCTGGGCGGGCGTTTAGCGGGCAAGCTGCCGCCACGGGCCCGCGCTGTGCTCGATAGTGCCCGTGACCCGCATTTGCGCACTCCTGCCGCCTGGGGTCTTTCGTGGGTCTGGAATCATCCTCAGGTGACGATGCTGCTTTCGGGTATGACCGATATCGCGCAGGTGGATGAGAACGCGGTGTTGGCCGATCGGGCCCTGCCGGATTCGATGACTGCCAACCAGCTCGACACGATCGCGCACGTGCTGGATGAGTTTGAAAAATCGAATCGCGTGCCCTGCACGGGATGCGGCTATTGCATGCCGTGCCCTAAAGGCATCAATATCCCTGGATGTTTTGCCGCCTACAACGCAAGCTATGCGCACAGCTGGTTTACGGGTCTATCGCAGTACTTTACGGCGAGCGCGGTGCGCACAAGCGAGGCCAAGCTGGTGAGCAATTGCGTCAAGTGCGGCAAATGCGCGCGCCACTGCCCACAGCATATCGATATCCCCGAGCGTCTCGATGACGTGCGCCGACGCTTCCAGCCTGGACCCGTGACGGCAGTGCTTAAGGCCTTCGGCAAAACGCGCTCCTGATGCCCCTTTTATAACTTGCGGTGGAATAGTTCCTGCTTGCGGCAGAATAAGGCATCGACAGGAACTATTTCACCGCAACTGAAGGGGGCTGTCGTGGGCCATCGGGATTCATGTGATGATTTGCGTGAGGTTCGTTGGGGCGTTTTGGGCGCTGGGCGCATTTCGCATCGATTTGCATCGTCGCTCAAAGAGGTGGACGGGGCACGGCTTGTGGCTGCCGTCGGTCGCACTCCTTCGCATGTCGAGGAGTTTTGCAGGGCGTTTTCGATTGATTCCGCGCACAGTTATGCCACGGCTGACGATAGCGGCGATGCGGCTTATGATGCGCTGATTGCCGACCCCGATGTCGACGCAATCTACTTGGCTCTTCCACATGGCATGCATGCGCATTGGGTCTGTCGGGCACTGCGCGCGGGAAAGGCCGTACTGTGCGAAAAGCCGGCCGTTTTGAATGAAGAAGAGGCCCGTGCGATCGCCTCCGTTTCCCGTGAGTACGGCGTGCCGTTTATGGAGGCGATGAAAAATCGGTTTTGTCCGATGCGTACTCGCGTGAAGGGCTTGCTTGCGTCGGGCGAGCTCGGCCGTATCGTTTCGATCGAAAGCGTGCAAAAACTCGATTATGGTGAGCCCCCTTCAAGTTATCTACTCGATCCGTTGCAGGGTGGCTGTCTATATGACATGGGCTGCTATGCAGTCGGGTGGTTTGAGGATCTGCTTGCGGGCGCGTGCGATGTTTCGTCTCGTGAAGTTCGCTGGCGTGACGTATCGGGCGGCCGCGTGGATTGGGCCGATGAGATCCATATGAGTGTCGGCGGTATACCCATTCATATGGCGGTCGACGGCAAAGCAGCATATGAAAGCCGCTTAATGATTGCCTGCGAGCGGGGCTCGTTGGAAATCGAGCGCCTCCATCGCCCCGAGCTCGCCCATGTGAGGTACTCCGACGGACGAATGCTCGAAGTAAATGCCCCGTTTGAGGTCGATGATTTCTACGGCGAAATCCAGCATGCGACCCAGCTCATCCGGGCGGGGAAACTCGAGAGTCCCGTCATGCCCCTTGCCGCCACACAGCGCTGCGCGCGCATTATCGATGCAATCCGTC
>DBEZQF010000277.1:0-8876 GCA_048254795.1 Collinsella sp.
GCATTGACGTCCTGAGTGGTCGCCACAAGCCTGCCCGCCGCCTGCGTGACAAGCCAAGCGACCTCGCGCTGGCAACGCACGGCCTTGCGCGTAACCGGCTTGATGGACGAAGAAGAAACGCTCCCCTTAGGCGGATTCGAAGCAGCCATAAGACCCTCCCATGAACAATCCGGCCCAACAAGCCCGGATGAAACACGTGCTACATCAGTATACAGGGGAGTGGGGCAGCGGGGTACAAGCGCGCCAGCGGCAAACCGAGAGCATCAACGATGTGCCGATCGCGGAATGAGATCTCGTAATAATTGACTCTCGGCCATATTATTGAGGGGCATGACTCGCGTTCGTATGGTTGTAGGTGCTGGCGATGAACGACATTGACCTTGCTGTTCCGTTGATGGATGGACCAAGCTATGACCGTGCCTGCAGTCTCGTGCCTTCCGAATACGTTGAGGCATGGGAGTGGTTTCTGGGTGAGGAACAGCGCGGCGGCGTTTGGACCAGCCTTCCGCACCACACCAAGGAAGATAGCCCTCAGTATCAGTATCGTTTGAGAATTGGCTCGGACTTCTTTCCCGTAACGCGGGATTCAGGGATCTTCTGGCCGGGCCAGGATCGGGTGAAGCAAGATCCCAATAAGATCTTTGCGCTTTCGGTCCATAACTCTAAAAAGAGCTTCTACACCGATGTGCCTCCGCTCTATTTGGACGATGGTACGTGGGTCATTAAGTACTCGGTTCAAGCGCCGGGTACCGTTGGTTTTCGAGACCAGAATTACAACCGTAAAATGCTCAACTGCATGGAATGTGGCGTTCCAGTCGGAGTCATATTTGCAACCGAGGTAGGCTACAAGGTGCTCGGCCTTGCGTTTGTTGAGCGGTTCGAGCCCGAAAACGGATGGTTTGTTCTGCACGGTCCTGTTCATAAAGGCGGACCGGACCCTCGTTTTGCACCCGACATGAGTTATCTGAAGCACATGCCCGTCGATATTGAGTTTACCGGACAGGGTACGACCGACGACGAAAAGGTCCGCTATGCGTTAAGGCGCGAGCGATTGGGGCAGCAATGGTTCCGCAAACAGCTCGTTGCCGCCTATGATGGCCGTTGCGCGGTGTCGGACTGCGGCGTCAGCGAAGCTCTGGAGGCTGCACATATCGAGAATTACTCGGGACCCAAATCGCAGGTTGCCAGCAACGGCATTCTGCTTCGGCGCGATCTTCATTCCCTATTTGATGCTCACCTGATTTCGTTTGAGCCTGTTTGCGGCGAATATCGGCTGTGCGGATCGTACCTGCTGGATAAGACCGACTACGTTTCCTTTGCGGGTGCGACGCTAAGGCAGCCGAATGAGCGTCAGTGGCGACCCGATACGGTGTTTCTTGAGGCCCATCGCATTGAGTTCGATCGCTCGGAAAAGAAGCGTGAAAAGGCGGGGCTTCTGCCGTATTAGCGTATTTGGCTTTGGCATTCTTTGACGATCGTGTTGTTTGATCGGATCGCGTGGCGATGCAATCTCGCGCCCGCCCGCCGGTGCATGCTCTTCCTGATTTGTATAGCGAGAAGGGGCATGTATGAGCTGGCGAGGCGATATTGCGATGGGGAAGTACGGAAAACTGCCGTGTGCCCTTATCGACAACAATATGTTTCCGGGCGTAGAAGTTGATTGCGGGTCGTTTGTCGTCGCCTGCCCTTGCTGCGGCTCGCAAATACCGTGTCTCGACATTCGGTTCATCGATGCACGTGACAGGTTCAGCGACGAAGTGAGGAAACGTACGGGCGTTCATATGCCGGTGTATCCGGAGAAATGCCCTGTTTGTGGCCTCGATATCGTGTACGACGCCGGCGACGAGGGATAGGTGATGCGGAGGAGTTGGCTGTGAGTGTCTTTTGCCTCTACAAATAAATCCCCTCACCGAGTTGCTTGTGGAACTCGGCGTGATGGTCGCGTGCCCAGGTAAAGAGCGCCTGGTCAAAGTCGGTACGCGTGGCCGGGACGCCAAAGACGCCGGCAACTTCGACGCGTATAAACTCCAGTGCCGGCAGCTTGTTGATGGCAGTGAGGGCAAACGGGGACGAGGGCTCCTCGAACAGATAGCGGCTGCCTTGCAGCGCGTCGCAACTGGTGCACGTGTTGCCGAGCGACGGGGCTTTGGAGGCTCGCGCGCCTACGGGCTTGTAGCCGCAGCGCTTATGAAGGTAGTCGCGGATCTCGCCCGGTACGCAGCCAAGAGCGGGCACGATGGCGAGTGCGTTGGCGTTGGCCGTGTCGATGGCAATGTACCCGGCTTCGTTGGGCGCGTGCGCGATGGCGATGCTCTCGTCGTTATCGGTTCGATAGGGAATGCCGAAGGCCGCGACCGAGGTCTCTTTGTGACACTTCCAGCACTCGCGCTTGCCCAGTACTAGATATATATACGGCGCTGAGGGGTCGGATCGGTCAACACCGGGCAGCCACTCGGCAAAGGGCTCGGGGTTGACGCCGCTGGGTACATACCAGATCTTCTTGGTCCGGTCCCATTTGGCGCCCAGCGCCTTGGCTTCTTCTTTGTGCGAAAAGGGGACATCGAGCTCGGTGCGCATGGCGGCTCCTTGGTGCTGCAGGTGCAAGTGGCTCAAGGATACCGCAGGGCGCAGACATCGCGGCGTTTTGCTGAGAAGTTGCGGCTCGGATGGGTTCGAGACGTGTTGGTCTCGGCCTCGGTGACTATTGGGGCGGTTTTGATTGACTGCGGAGTCAGCCGGGATAGGCACTTGGGTCGCTGACGCGGTTTTGTGTATGGGCAGGGTGGTTGCTTGGGCGGTTGGAGCAGCCAGCGGATTTGGCGGCATAAAACAAAACAGCCCAGAGACATAGTCTCTGAGCTGCGAACATTTGGTGGGCGTTAGAAGATTTGAACTTCTGACCTCTTCCGTGTCAGGGAAGCGCTCTCCCCCTGAGCTAAACGCCCGATCAAGGGTGCGCAAGCGCGCAAGGGATAATATAACGGAGCCTGAACTCGGTGGCAAGAACATTTTTAAAAATCGCTTACATTGTGGAATTCGGGGGCTTTGGCGTATCCATCTCAAAAGAGCCTGCTGCCGCGATTTGGCTGTCGCATAATGCAAGGCCATTGCGGTATCGAGCTATGGAAAGACGCCTGCGGAATTGTCCTACCGATAAACGGACAAGCCTCCAGCTGGTGACTTCGCCGTGGTAAGGTAAGCCGAATTGTTTCCAGGCTGTTTCGGGGGAGTGGAATGAGCAAAGAGTGTGTCGAGCAGGTCGAAGGCGCAGGGGCTTCGGTGCCGATGACCGATATATCGAACATTGATGTGCCCGAGGGCACCGACGAGCTCAGCCGCAACACCCGTCGCGCATGGCGCGACCGCCTGAACAGCGCTTCGACGCGCAAGATGATCACGGGCGTCTTGGCTACGCTGGTGGGCGGTTCGTTTTGGGGCTTCTCGGGCACCAGCGCGAGTTTTTTGTTCGATACCTACCATGTCGATACGCTGTGGCTTATGAGCGTGCGTCAGATTCTCGCCGGCCTGCTCTTTATGGCTGTGGTTGTCACGCGCGACCGCGCACGCCTGATTAAGCTCTGGACCACACCCGCCGATCGCAAGCAGCTGCTGCTCTTTACCGCTTTTGGCCTGCTGTTCAACCAGTTTTGCTATCTTTCGGCCGTGCGCCTGACGAACGCCGGAACCGCGACGGTACTCCAGTGCCTGCAGCTCGTTATCATCATGGGCTACGCCTGCGTGACCGATCGCCGCATGCCGCGTACTCGCGAAGTCATCGGCATTGGCCTGGCTCTGGGTGGAACCTTTTTAATCGCCACCGGCGGCGACCCCACCAGCCTGAATATCTCGCCGCTTGGCCTGGCAGCAGGTCTTATGTGTGCGGTCAGCGCCGCGTGTATGGCGGTGATTCCCGCCAAGATCCTGCCCGAATACGGCAGCCCCATCGTCACGGGCTCGGCAATGCTCACGGCGGGCGTGGTCTCGTGCGTCTTCGTGCAGCCCTGGGCGCATATGCCGGCGCTCGACGCTGCCGGCATCGAGGCGCTCGCGGTGTTCGTGGTTATCGGCTCGTTTTTTGCTTACATGCTTTATATGCAGGGCGTTAAGGACATCGGCTCGGTGCGCGCGAGCCTCATCGGAACTGTGGAGCCGGTTTCGGCGACCATCACCAGCGCCGTTATGCTGGGGACGGTGTTTTTGCCGACCGACCTTATCGGCTTTGTCATGATCATCGTGATGATGTTCCTCACGGTGTAGCTAGCGCCGCCGCCAAGACAGAAAAGGTGTTGTGCCGCATTTTCGCCAATTGATGTCCGTGTCTGGAGTTTAGCTGTCGATGCTCAAAATGCCATAAACTAGTAACGTTATGGACTTTTTCATTGCGACTCAATTGCGAGGATTTCTTTATGGCTGGTAATCACTTTAAGGGCAGCGATAGCGGCCGCCCTGCAGTTCCGCCGCGTCCGAACGGGGCTGGTAAGGCCGGCACGCCGGGCGGCGCTGGACAGGGCGGTTCCGGTAAGCGCGTGTCCCCGGGCGAGACGGCGATGTTTACCGCTCTGTACGAGCAGTCTCAAAAGGCAAAAAAGACCGGCCGTGCAAGAGGAAATGTCTTTGCGGACGGTGCAACCTCCACGTCGCAGCCGAGCGGGGCTCCTTCGGTACCCGCGAACAACGCGGGTGCTGCCAACGCCGCGAATGGCGCCGGCAACGTTAATGCCGGCAAGGCCGCCAACAATACTCCCTCTGCCGGTGGCGCGGGGCTTACGGGTAACCTTGGCACGATTTACACCGGCGCCTCCGAGACTGGCACGTTCGCCCGCCTGGATGATAGCGGTGCCGAGTTTGCGGGCTCGGGTTCCAAGGAAGATTATTACGATTTTGGTTTGAACTACGGTAGCGACGCTTCGTCGAGTTCGACCTCTGACGGTCTGGTCCGTCATCGCCATCGCAAGGGCGAGCGCAAAAAGCGTCACACCGGCGCCATTATTGCCGCTGTAGTCGCGGTGCTTCTCGTTGTGCTTGGCGCAAGCGGCTTTATGCTGCTTAACTCGGCAAAGACCGTAAAGAGCGAAGCGAAGGAGGCTGTCGAGATCGTCGGTGGCCTTAAGGACAAGGTCACGTCGGGCGATTTTTCGACGCTGCCTGACGACGCGAAGAAGATCGATGAGCTCTGTAACAGCATGAAGGCGGAGACCTCGAGCCCGCTGTGGGCGACGGCTTCGTTTATCCCGGTGTATGGCAGCGATATCAATGCGGCCCGCACCATGATTGACGCCCTGTCCGATGTCTCGAGCAATGCGCTGGTTCCCATGGCCGATAACCTTTCGCAGGCTACGCCCGGCAAGCTGTTCCAGGACGGCATGATTAACGTGTCCGCGCTGCAGGCGGTCGCCGATTCGCTTTCCAGCAGCTCGAAGGTGTTCAAGAGCGCCAACGAGAAGGTCCAGGGCATTGGCGATACTCATATTTCCCAGGTGACCGAGCTGGTCGATAAGGCCAAGGACGGCTTTGCCACCCTCAACGGTGCGGTTGACGCGGCGGAAAAGGTCGCCCCCGTCCTTCCCCAGATGCTCGGCGCCAACGGCCAGACGCGCAACTACCTTATGTACGCCATGAACAACGTCGAGATTCGTGCTTGCGGCGGCTTTGGCGGTTCGCAGGGCCTGATTTCGGTCACTGACGGCCAGATGTCGATTGGCGAGTTTGTTCCCCGCATTGGACTCAGCGAGGATGAGGCAGTCGAGAGCGTCGACGAAGAGGATGAGGCACTGTTCGGCAACCACAGTAACCTGTACAACTCGGGCAATACCTATTCGCCTGATTGGCCCAGCAACTCGCAGCGTGTCGCCGCGCTGTGGAAGTCCCAGTATGGACAGGACGTTGATGGCGTCATCGGTATCGACCCGGTGTTCCTGCAGTATCTGCTGGGCCTGGTCGGTAATGTCTCGCTGCCCGACGGAACGGTTGTCGACGGCACCAACGCCGCAAAGGTCCTCATGCACGATGTGTACTGGAACTATCCGGTCGAGGAGTCGGACGGCATCTTTGCATCCGTCGCCAGCGCTGCCTTCGACAAGATCCTTGGCGGTATCGGCGATGTCGATGTTACGAAGCTTGTCAGCGCCGTTGAGCGCGGTGCCGAAGAGGGCCGCCTGATCGCGTGGATGAGAAACGATGATGAGCAGAGTGCCATCAAAGAGACAGGCATTGACGCTTCGCTGCCCGATCCGGATGATCCGAGTGCCGATCCCGTTGCCGGCGTTTACTTTAACAACCTGAGCTTCTCCAAGCTCGACTGGTATCTGAACGCCGACACTCAGATTGGTCAGGGCATCAAGAACGGTGACGGCACGTGCTCCTATCGCATCACCGTTACCCTGACGAACATCATGACGCAGGAGGAGGCTGGCAAGCTGCCCGACTACGTTGCGGCGAGCGCACCCGATGCCGCGCGTGACGACGAGCGTCTGAATGTCTCGTTGTTTGCCCCGACGGGTGGCAACATCAGTGACCTTACGGTTGAGGGTACCCAGTTTGATCTTGGTGCCGCTACGTGGCATGGAATCCCCTTCTATTCGGGCACCGTTGACCTGCATGCTGGCGAGACGACGACGATCACGTATACGCTGACCACGTCGGCCGAGGCGGGGGACAAGCCGCTTACGCTGCGTCAGACCCCTACATGCCAGGCGGCTCGCGACAGCGCGTCGGCGTAGGGTTTTTCTGGTAGCGCAGATAATCGAGTACCATTTTGGGGCGGACAGGCAATCTGTCCGCCCCTATTTTGTAAGGAGAGCGCATGAAGTACTTTGGCACCGACGGCTTTCGCGGTGAGGCCAACGTTGGGCTGACGGTAGAGCACGCTTATAAGATTGGCCGTTTTGTGGGCTGGTATTACGGCGCCAACCGCAGTGCTAAGGCGCGCGTCATCGTGGGCAAGGACACACGTCGCTCGAGTTATATGTTCGAGGCGGCGCTGGTGAGCGGTCTGGTCGCGAGCGGTGCGGACGCCTACATGCTGCACGTGATCCCGACGCCGGGCGTGGCGCATCAGACCGTGGAGGGCTGCTTCGATTGCGGCATCATGATCAGTGCGAGCCACAACCCGTTTTGCGATAACGGCATTAAGCTCGTCAATAGCGACGGTTTTAAGATGGACGAGGACGTACTGGAGCTCATCGAGGATTACATCGATGGCAAGAGCGAAGTTCCGTTGGCCACGGGCAACCACATCGGTGCCACGGTGGACTACATGCAGGGCCGCAACCGCTACATTGCTTCGCTCATTGCAAGTGCGAACTTTTCGCTGCAGGGCGTCAAAATCGGTATCGACTGCGCCAACGGCTCGGCTTCCTCGGTGGCCAAGCCGGTGTTTGACGCGCTCGGTGCCGACGTGCGCGTGATCAATGCCGCGCCCGATGGCTTTAACATCAACGTCGACTGCGGCTCCACGCATATGGAGCGTCTGCAGCGCCATGTGGTGGAGCAGGGCCTGGACGTGGGCTTTGCCTACGACGGCGATGCCGACCGCTGCCTGGCCGTGGACGAGCGCGGGCGCGTGGTCGACGGCGACCAGATCCTGTACGTGTGCGGCGTGTATCTGAACAAGCACGGGCGCCTCTCGGGCGGTACCGTGGTGCCGACGATTGCCAGTAACTTTGGCCTTGTCAAGTCGCTGGAGCTTGCCGGCCTGAGCGCCGTGACCAGCGGCGTGGGCGACCGTCACGTGTATGCCAAGATGCGCGAGGGCGGCTACAGCCTGGGCGGCGAGCAGACGGGCCATACGATCTTTGGCGATATCGAGCGCACGGGCGACGGCATTATGACTTCGCTGCGCGTGATGGAAGTGATTCGTGCCGAGCGCGAGACGCTCTCGCAGCTCACGGCTCCGTGCAAGTTGCTGCCGCAGGCGCAGGTGGCCGTGCGCGTGGCGGACAAGGACGCCGCGCTCGAGAACATGGGCGTGCAGAACGCCATCGCCGAGGCCGAGGCTGCGCTGGCAGGCGAGGGCCGCGTGCTCGTGCGCAAGAGCGGAACCGAGTCGGTTATCCGCGTGCTGGCCGAGGCGCCCGACCAAGCATCCGCCGATGCCGCCATGAAGCGCATCGCCGCCGCGCTGGAAGCTCTGTAAGGTAGTCATTGGGGACGTTCTTAAACAACTAGGTGGAAAGGGGGCGCTGCGGATTGGTTCCACGGCGTCCCCTTTGCGTTGGCGTGTCGGTTATGCCTTACAGCTCGTAGAGCGTGGTGAACTTGTCCTGCAGGTAGCTGCAGTAGTAGCGGGCATCGAACGCCATGCCGCAGGCGCCCTTGATGAGCTCCGGCGCGTCCTTGGCGCGGCCCCACTGCCAAATGTGCTCGCCCAGCCAGGCGCGGACGGGTGTCAGGTCGCCGCTCGCACAGGCGCCGTTGAGGTCGACACCGTCGCGGCACATGGCCGGCACAAACATGGCGTCGTAGGCGCTGCCCAGCGCATAGGTGGGGAAGTAGCCAAACGAGCCGCCGCTCCAGTGCGTATCCTGTAGGCAGCCGTGCGTGTCGTCGGGAACGGGAATGCCCAGGTACTCATCCATGAAGCGGTTCCAAAGCGCGGGGATGTCCTTGGCCGTGGCCTCGCCGGCAAACAGCATACGCTCGATCTCGTAGCGCACCATAACGTGCAGCGGATAGGTGAGCTCGTCGGCCTCGGTGCGGATCAGCGAAGGCTGCGCGATGTTCACGGCGTGGTAGAGCGTGTCCTCGTCGACGTCGCCGTAGACCTCGGGTGCGTGGCGGCGCAGCACCTCGAGCAGCGGTCCCATAAAGGCGCGGCTGCGACCCACGGTGTTCTCGAAAAAGCGGCTCTGGCTCTCGTGGATGCCCATGGAGGTGCC
>DBEZQF010000278.1:0-3002 GCA_048254795.1 Collinsella sp.
GGAGACGCCGAAGGTGCGTTTATGGCAGCGCACACGCTCAAGGGCGTGAGCCAGAACCTGGGATTCGATAATCTGTACGAGCCGGCGGTCGTGGTAACCGAAGCACTGCGTGGTGCCGATGCCGTTGACGGCGCTCGCGAGGGGATGCATGCGCTGCAGCAGCAATATGCGGCCACGTTGTCGGCCCTGCGCGAGGCGGCTGAATAAGAGCTTACGAGCTTGGGCTGCCCCAAGTCCGTTGATGTAGTCACAAAAAGGGTGCCCCGCCGGACCATGTGGCCGGCGGGGCACCCTTATCCGTTTTGTGGTTCGCGAGCTAACGGGCCTTCTTAACCTTTGCCGCTGCCTCGACAAACGACTTCCACAGGTTAAAGTCGGTCTCGAGCGTCTTCCACGTGTACTCAGGATGCCATTGTACGCCCAGGCAGAATGGCTGGCCTTCGACTTCGATGCACTCGGGCACGCCATCGGTTGCCTTGGCGACCAGACGCGTGCTCTTGCCCAGGCGATCGACGCAGCAGTGGTGCGCCGAGTTGGTCTGGATCAGCCTGTGCCCGCCAAGCGCGCGCTCCAGCAGCGAGCCCGGCATGACCTCCACAGGATGTACGGGGTCGTTGAGCACGTGGGTATGGCGCCACTGTGTGCGGCCCTCGCGAGCGCCCAGGCTCGGCACGTCCATGCACAGGGTGCCGCCAGTGGCGACATTGAGCAACTGCGTGCCGCGGCAGGTGGTAAAGAGCGGCTTTTTGGCGCGGAGCACCTCGCCGACCAGCTTAAACTCAAAGCTATCGCGGATCTCGCAGCAGAGGGTGGGGTCGTAGGGCCGATCATCGCCCCAGCGCTTGGGATTGACATCGGGGCCGCCGGGGATGGCGATGCCGTCGGCAATGTCGACGTAATGGCGGATGACCTCAATGTCCTCGGTGATGGACATCTGTAGCGGCAGGCCGCCGGCGGCAAGGATGGCATCGACAAAGACGCTGGCGATCTCCTCGTTGGGGGAGAGCGTCTCGCTTAAAAACGGCTTCGCCTCTTCCCAGCGCGGCGCAACGAGGATGAGTGGGCGGTCGGCGGGGGCGACGTCGACGTGCGGGGTGTATGACGATGAAGTGCGAGTTCCGATCATAGGTATAACTTTCGAATTCAGATGAACATGACGAGCGGGCGCGGTAATTGGGTTAGTGGCCCTTGATGGAGTTGAGGAAGTCCTGGGCGCGCTTGGTCTGGGGATGGTCGAAGAACTCGTCGGGCGTGCCGGTTTCCACGATCTGGCCGTCGGCCATAAAGACGACGCGATCGGCCACGCGGCGGGCAAAGTTCATCTCGTGCGTGATGACGATCATCGTCATGCCCTGCTGCGCCAAGCGCACCATGACCTCGAGCACCTCGTTGATCATCTCGGGGTCAAGGGCACTCGTGGGCTCGTCAAAGAGCATGGCCTTGGGTTGCATGGCAAGCGAGCGGGCGATGGCTACGCGCTGTTGCTGGCCGCCCGAGAGCTGTGCGGGCACCTTATCGGCCTGCTCGGCCACGCCCACGCGGCTCAGCAGGTCCATGGCGCGCTCACGGGCCTCGTCCTTGGAGACACCCAGCACATCGACCGGCCCCAGCATGACGTTTTGCAGTACGGTCATATGTGCGAACAGGTTGAACTGCTGAAACACCATGCCCAGTTCGGCACGCATGCGGGCAAGATCCTTGCCTTCCTGTGGCAGGGGCTCGCCCTCGATGAGGATCTCGCCCGAGTCGATGGTTTCCAGGCGGTTGATGGTGCGGCACATGGTCGACTTGCCCGAGCCCGAGGGCCCGATCACAACGACGACCTCGCCGCGGTCGACCGAGAGATTGATGTCGTTGAGGACGTGTAGATCGCCATAGTGCTTATCGACGTGTCTGAGCTCGATCAGCGGCTGATTGCCGGTGGAAGAGGTGCTCTGTGCCATGGTGCTCGGCTCCTTATGACTCGAAATGGTAAAGCGTTAGCGGATGATGGTCGCGCCGGTCTTGTGCGAAACATAGACAGCGGCCTTGTTGATCGCGACGTTGATGAGGATGTAGATGACCGCGATAACCAGGTAGACCGACACGAGGGCGTCGTAGTTGGTAATGAGCACGCGGGCGTTTTGCATGAGGTCGGGGTAGCTCACCACATAGGCGACGGTGGTGTCTTTGACTACGACCACAAGCTGCGAAATCAACGACGGAATGATAAACCGAATGGCCTGCGGCAACACGATTTTAAAGGTGATTTTAGCTTTGGAGAGACCGAGTGCCTGGGCGGCTTCGACCTGGCCGCGCGGCACGGCATTGACGCCGGCGCGGAAAATCTCGGCAAGTACGCCGGCTGCAGCGAGCGCAACGGGAAGCGTGAGCATCCAAAACGACGGCAGCGCGATCTTGTACTGGGGCAGCACCAAAAAGAAGAAGTAGATGAACAGCAGGCTCGGCACGCCGCGGAAGAAATCGGTGAGCACGCGGCAAACCAGCTGCAGCGGCTTGATGTCGCTCGTGCGGCCGAGCATAAGGGCTAAGCCCAGCACCAGCGCGATGGCGCCAGCGGTGAGTGCGACTTTAACGGTGCCCTCAAAGCCGGCAAGCAAGAACTTCCAGGTGGTGAGGTGCGTAAAGAAATACCAATAGTGGACCGAAAGCTGGCCGGTCACATAAAAGCGCTGCAGTACCAGGGCGACGAGCGCGGCGACGGCGACGAGTGAGATGGCGGTGCCGATGCGAATCTTGGCGCGCATCTTGGGGCCGGGAGCCTCGTGGAGCGCATCGCGCATGGTAAGCGCAGGGGAGGAGTGCTTGCTCATCGGAGGATCCTCACCTTCTTATCGATGTAGTTGCCAATGTGGCTCACCACAAAGGCCGTGCCCAGGTAGCCGAGCGCCGAGATAAAGAACGCGGCGACGCCGCCGAGCGAGCGCGTGTTGATGTAGCTCACCACGCCGGTAAGCTCTTGCGGCTTAAGCGGCACCTGGCTGCCCAAGGCGGTAGTGAGC
>DBEZQF010000279.1:0-3987 GCA_048254795.1 Collinsella sp.
CTCGCCCACGCCGTACTCGAGCGCGTCGAGCACCATGATCGTGTCGGTGTGCGTGTTGAGGAACGCAAGAGCGCGCTCCTCCATGGGGCGGCACTCGCCCGCGCCAAGCTGCACAAAGTAGAACACGCCGGGCTCGGTGGCCTCAAACGGGCCGTGGAAATACTCGCCGGAGTGGATATAGCAGCAGTGCTGCCACTGCATCTCCATGAGCGAGCAGATGGCCATGGCGTAGGTCTGGCTAAAGTTGGGGCCGGAGCCCAGGATATAGAAGAACTTGTGCTGCTGGCAGAGCTCGGCAAAGCGGGCGCCCAGCTCGGCGTTGACCTTCTCGCGAGCGGCGGGCAGCAGCGCATCCATCTGCTTGAGGCCCTCGTACATGTCGGCAAGCGCCTCGTAGCCTTCCTGCTGGTCGAGCAGCTCGGCGGCGATCAGAGCGCCGATACCCTGAGGCACCTCGGCCTGCGGCACGCCCTCGCCCCAGGGGTAGACCCAGGTGGCCCACTTGCCGTTGTCGATCTTGGAGCCCTCGCAGTCGGTGAGGGCAACGACCTCGGCGCCGGCGGCCAGCGCCATCTCGCAGCCGTCGACGACCTCCTGCGTGTTGCCGCTGTGGCTGCAGGCAATAACGAGAGACTTCTCGCCAAGGCTCTTGGGGGCCATCAGGCAAAACTCGCGTGCCGTGTAGACCGTCGAGGTAAACGTGGTGGCCTCGCGCTTGAGCAGCTCGTTGGCCGGCATCAGGTCGATCATCGAACCGCCACAAGCGATCCAAAAGACGTTCTCGACCTTACCCTTGCGCTCGATAATTTCCTGAATCAGATCGTGTGCGTTCATGCTGAAGTTCCTCCTTGTGTGGCGGCTTTTGGCGACGGCTGCTCGTACCTGCTGTCGTTCTATGTTGTCCTATTTATAACACGTGTAACAACGCCCGTGAAGTCATCCCGGCAAATTTGTTCTATGTTGTTCTATCTGTGGACGTTAGATGTCGAAGACGTAGCGCGAGCCCACGATCTTTTGGCGGCCGAGCAGTAGAGGGCGCCCGCCGGCGTCGGTAAAGTAGGCCTCCATATAGAAGAGCGGCTCGCCGACCGGCACCTCCAGCAGCGGGGCCGCCTGGGCATCCGCCAGCGCAATCTCCACGGTGCAGGGGTCGGACTTGAGCGGCGCGCGACCCGAATGCTCGGCGACGAGCGCAAAGATTGAGTTATCGGTGAGGTCCTCATCGGCCAGCGTCTGCAGGTAGGGATGGTCGGCGAGCACAAAGGCGTTGTTCTCAAGCATGACGGGGATGCCGTCGGCCGTGCGCACGCGCTCGACCAAGATAAGCTCGCAGCCGGGCTCCACGCCAAAGAACGCCGCATCTTCGTGCGTCGCCGCGACCACCGTGCGCGACACCAGACGCGCACCCGGTACCATGTCGTTGGCAGCACAACCCTCAGTAAAGCTCTGGACGTCACCCTTCTGGCGAATCTTGCGTTTGAGCTTGGGCGCACACACAAACGTGCCCCTCCCCTGCTGGCGGTTGAGATACCCCGCGCGCGACAGCTCCTCGATGGCACGGCGCACGGTGATGCGCCCCACGCCGTAGAACTTCGCGAGCTCCATCTCGGCAGGGATGCGCGAGCCGGCGGGGTACACGCCGCGCGCGATCTCGCCCTTTAGGTCGTCCATGACCTGCTGGTACAGCGGCACGGCGGGCACGTCAGTGCGGTCGGTTTTATCGTCGAATGCCATCGTTACGCTCCATCCCGCGCATGCTCGGACTCAAATTCTTCAATCGCCGCCATAAACTGCTCGCCAAAGGCGTCGGCTTTTTTCTCGCCAATGCCGTTGACCTGGATCAGCTCCTCGCGCGTCTGCGGACGCAGGCGGCACAGGCCGCGCAGGGCCTTGTCGGAAAAGACCATATACGGCGCCATCTCCAGCTCGGTCGAGATCTCCTTGCGGAGGGCACGCAGGCGCTCGAACAGCTCGGCATCGTCGCCAACGCGCGGGCGCTGATCCAGCCCGGCCTCCTCGCGCAGCAGATCGACGGCGCGGCGGGCGCGGGCCGAGGCCCTGCGCTTGGACGCGCGGCGCTTAACGGTAAAGGCGAACGCCTCGTCCTCGACCTCGCCGGCACGCGGACCCAGTCCCACGACCGGGTACTGCCCCTGCGAGGTGGCCAAATAACCGCGACCGCACAGCTGCCCGATGATGTCCTTGATGCGCCCGACCGATTCGCTCGACAGCTCACCGTAGCCGCGGTCCTCGTCCAGATGCATCTGGCGAATGCGCTCGGTGTTGCCGCCATGGAGCACGTCGGCGATCAGCGACTTGCCAAAGCGCATGGGACGCGTGGCCACATAGCGCACAGCGGCGCGGGCCATATCGGTAACGTCCTCGACCTCGAACTGCGTGAGGCAGTTGCTACAGTTGCCGCAGCCCTCGGCGTCGTCTGTGGTGCCGCCCGCAGCAGCCGCAACCGCATGCTCGGCCGCGGCTTCGTCGCCAAAGTAGCGCAGCATGTATTCGCGCAGGCAGCCGGTGGTATTGCAGTAGCCCTCCATCTGGCTGAGCAGGCGATAACGGTTCTGGAGCGCCCACGCGCGCTGCTCGTCGTCGAGCGCCTCGTCGGCCGCATCGCCGCGGTCGATCAAAAAGCGGCGCATGCGAAAATCGTTGCCATTCCACAGCAGGTGACAGCTTGCCGGGTCGCCATCTCGGCCGGCGCGGCCCGCCTCTTGGTAGTAGGCCTCGATGCTCTCGGGCACGTTGTTGTGAATCACGTAACGCACGTTGGGCTTGTCGATGCCCATGCCAAAGGCGTTGGTGGCAACCATCACCTGGATGTCGTCGTCGATAAAGGCACGCTGGCTCTGGCGGCGGGCGTCGTTGCCCATGCCGGCATGGTAGCGCCCCACACGAATGCCGCTGGGGCCCAGTGCCTCGGCAAGCTCCGCGGCCAGCGCATCGACCGTCTTGCGGGTCGAGCAATACACGATGCCGCTCTCGCTCGAATGCGCGATCACATAGTCGCGCACCCACGCGGTCTTGGCCTTGTCGCCCATCTCCTCGCAACCAAAGTAGAGGTTCTTGCGATCAAAACCCGTCACCACGGTCGCGGGGTTTTGCAGGCCGAGCATCTGCTGAATGTCCGCACGCACGCGCTCGGTCGCCGTAGCGGTAAAGGCCGCCACGATCGGGCGCTGCGGCAGGGAATCGATGAACTCGCGAATCTGCAGATAGGCGGGGCGGAAATCCTGGCCCCATTGGCTCACGCAGTGGGCCTCGTCAATGGCCACGAGCGGCACGCCGATGCCGCCGTCCGCCGCGGCCTCCTGCGCAAAAGCTAAAAAGCGCGGCTCGAGCAGGCGCTCGGGCGCCACGTACATAAACTGGTAGCGGCCCTCGCGCGCCCGCTTGAGCACGGTGTTTTGCTGGGGCGGGGTAAGGCTGGAGTTGAGATAGCTAGGTCGCGCACCCGCCGCGAGCAACGCACGGGTCTGGTCCTCCATAAGCGACAGCAGCGGACTCACCACAAAGGTGATGCCGGGCAGCATGAGCGCGGGCACCTGGTAGCAAATGGACTTGCCGGCGCCCGTGGGCATAACACCCAGCGCATCGCGGCCTGCAAGAATCGCATCCACCATGCGGTCCTGCCCCGGGCGAAACGAGGTGTAGCCAAAATAGGCGCCGAGAGTGTCGAGCGCCATCTGCTGCATGCTATCGGTCATGGTTTCCTAACGTCCAAGTCATCTGCCGCCGATTATACGCCGCCACGCGGACAGCAGCACACGGCCGCCGCCCAGACCAGTCGTTTAAGAACGCCCCCAACGGCTAAGGAGTGTCCCCAGGTGCCGGCAGAGACGATATGAGCAGGACATAAAAACATTGAGAGCCCCTGCTGCATGAAAGACCGCGGATTAGGCCGACAATGGTGAGTGTCTAATCCAACCGTGGCGGCCACGCCGCATTCATGGAAGGGGCTCCCATGCTCGATACTAC
>DBEZQF010000280.1:0-2213 GCA_048254795.1 Collinsella sp.
GCCCGTCGAGCTCGACTTTGACGAAACGTCCTTCCCGGCGTTTTCTGCCGACGAAGTGTCCGCGGCGCTGGGCACGCTTGGTATCACCGCCATGCAGAACCGTTTCTTGGCGCTGATCGGCGGCGAGGGCGGGGCTGCTGCTGCCTCCAGTGTGTTTGAGATACCTGCTATGGTTCGCGCAGCCGCCGGCGATGCCGACGCGCTTGGTGCCGTTGCGGCTGAGGTCTCCCGCGCGATTGATGCCGGCGAGTGGGTCGCCGCCGTGGTGGACGACGACAAGGAAGAGGGCGCGCTCTTTGGACTGACGCGCACGCTGTGGTTGGCGACGTCCAAGGTCCTGTTCGCGCTCGAGGAGGGCGACAGCGCCTCCACTGCCGTAGTCGATGGCTTCAACTTCGCTCACGGTGTGATCGCCGGCGTGCTTGCGCGCCTGTTTATGGAGGGCCGCGTGGCGAGCCCGGATACGAAGGCGCTGCTGCACGAGCTTTCGCCCATCGATTCTTCTGAGCCCGAGCTCATGGATCCGCTCGCTGCCGATTCCACGCGTATCTTCGATACCGTGGTCGCCGCTTACCTGCTGGATTCCGATCGCTCCGAGTTCGATGAGGCATATCTTGCCGATACGTATCTGCAGATGGCGCTGCCTGCGGTGCGCGGCGCAGAGGGTGCCGGCGAGGACGCTCCAGCGCCTGCCGCCCGTACTGCGGCTCTGACGCTGGCGCTCGTGACGCCGTTGCGCGAGTGCATGGCCCGTGAGAATGCCGCCAACGTGTTCGATGGCATCGAGATGCCGCTCGTTCCGGTGCTTGCCAAGATGGAGCGCGCGGGCATGCTCGTGGACCCCGATCGCCTGCGCAGTCTGTCCGAGGGTCTGGCGACCCAGATCACCGAGGTCGAGCGAAGCATTCGCGACCTTGCCGGTGATGAGACCTTTAATATTGGCAGTCCCATGCAGCTGTCGCATGTGCTCTTTGATGTGATGGGGCTTCCGACCAAGGGCCTCAAGAAGACTAAGCGCGGCTATTATTCGACCAACGCCAAGGTGCTGAGTGATCTTGCCCGTGACCACGAGATTGTTCGTTTGATCTTAGACTGGCGCGAGAAGTCCAAGATCAAGTCAACCTATCTGGACACGTTGGGCCCGCTGCGCCGCGGTGACGGTCGTGTGCACACCACGTACAACCAGACCATCACCGCGACGGGGCGTCTGTCTTCGAGCGACCCTAATCTGCAAAACATTCCGACGCGCTCGGAGCTGGGGCGTACCGTCAAGACGGCGTTCTCGGCGGGGGAGGGTAGCCTCTTTTTGGCGGTGGACTACTCGCAGATTGAGCTGCGCCTGCTCGCGCATCTTTCGGGCGACGAGCACTTGGTGCGCGCCTTTAACGAGGGCGAGGACTTCCATGCCGAGACGGCGGCACGCGTGTTTGGTGTGCCGGTGTCCGAGGTAACGCCCGACCTGCGCAGTCGCGCCAAGGCCGTGAACTTTGGCATCGTGTATGGTCAGCAGGCCTACGGCCTGTCGCAGTCGCTGCATATCTCGATGGCCGAGGCACGCGACATGATCGACCGCTACTACGAGGCCTACCCGGGCGTGCGCACGTTCCTCGACAACGTGGTGGCGCGCGCCAAGCAGACGGGCTACGCCGAGACCATGTACGGTCGCCGGCGTCATATTCCGGAGCTCAAGGCCAAAAACCCGCAACTCCGCGGTTTTGGCGAGCGCACGGCCATGAATCATCCCATGCAGGGCACCGCGGCCGACATCATCAAGATCGCGATGGCCCGCGTAAGCCGCCGCCTGGAAGAAGAAGGCTTTGCCGCCCACATGATCCTGCAAGTGCACGACGAACTGGACTTTGAGTGCCCCATCGACGAAGTCGAGCGCCTGACTGCCATGGTCCAAGACGTCATGGAACACGTCGTAGACCTACGCGTACCCCTAATCGCCGAAGCCAGCACCGGCATAACCTGGGCCGACGCCAAATAGGAAAGCGCCCACAGTTCCAAAGTAACCAAACCAGAAGGGGGCTCCTTGCCAACAAGGAGCCCCCTTCATTCCAAAAAATCAGCCAAGTATCTAGACACTCAAGACACCATCTAGGCGGCAAGCAAGTAAACCTAGGACCTGGCCGGGCGGCGCGGATTAGTTTTTCGTAGATTCCGCACGAGCCGGAAAGCACTTAATGTGCTTTCCGAGCGAGCCCAGGACC
>DBEZQF010000281.1:0-2809 GCA_048254795.1 Collinsella sp.
CCACGGCCCCTTCGAGATCCTGGACAAGCGCACCTCGCTGTTCCAGCTCATCAGCGTCGGCCGCAGCCGCTGCAACGACGAGCGCGGCATCCGCTTCGTCAACCAGTACGGTGGCGAGCGCGTCTATCAGCTCGACGCCAAGGAGCTCGGCCTCAACGACATCAAGGACAGCGTGAGCGAGTACTTCAACCACCTGATCTTCGCCCCGATCCTCAACAACGTGTATATGCGCGCGCTCTCCGCCGTCACCCACAAGGACTACATGACGCGCCGCTACATGTGGAAGCTGGACTACTAGGGGATAGAGCGGCCTAACAGCTCGATGTCCTCATAAGTTGCGGTGGAATAGTTCCTGCTTGGGGGCTTGAAGCCTCTATTTAGGAACTATTTCACCGCAACCGCCCAGTAATCCGCTGGGGGCGGAGGAAAACGGATCACTTATCCGCTCGCCGATTTGTGTCTTGAAAAATGTATATAACGACTATAACGTAGTACGAAACATATTGGAAACAATATCGAGGAGGCTGCGTTGAAGAAAAGCAATCTGGGCTATGTGCTGGTGCTGATCGCCGCGCTTATGTGGGGCAGCATCGGAATCTTTGTAAACGGCATCTCGGCCATGGGCGTTTCGTCCCAGAGCATGGCTGCCTTTCGCTTGTTGGTCGGAGCGCTTATCTTGGCGCCGGTCCTGATGTTTATGGGCTGCCGTCCGGGTGAGGGGTCTACCGTGGCTCAGGGTCCGCTGGCCCTGTTCAAGGCAAGCCCTAAAGAGCTTGTTCCCTGTGCGCTTGTCGGCATCGTCGGTTTGGCCGCCGCCAACACCTGTTATTACGAGTGCATGGGCGAGGTGGGCATGTCCACGGCCTCGGTGCTGCTCTACACCTCGCCGGTGTTTGGCGTCATGCTCGGCCGCGTGCTTTATCGCGAGGACGTGACCCCCAACAAGCTCGTTGCCATTGTCTTTAACATCGTAGGCTGCGTGCTTGCAGTGACCAATGGCGACCTTTCCGGTTTTCATTTTTCGGTTTGGGGCGTCACGTCGGGCGTGATTGCAGGCCTTTGTGGTGCGTCGCTCGCGGTGTTTAGCCGAATAGCAACCAAGACGGTCCACCCGCTGGCTGTCACGTTTTGGGGCTTTGTTTTTGGCGGTGCGGTTATGGCAGCTATCGCGGCTCCGTGGCCGGATGTCGCCGCGGCAATGTCGCCACAGCTGCTGCTGCTGTTCCTTGGCTTTGGACTCATCCCCACAGCCGTTGCTTACATCTTATATATGCAGGGTCTGTCCATGGGGCTCGAGACATCGAAAGTTCCCGTCGTAATGTCTTTCGAGACGGTCGTCACCGTACTGGTGGGCATTGGTGTCTACGCCGAGCCCGCCGGCGCGATTAAAGTCCTGGGCATCGTGTTGGTGCTCGCGTCCATCCTGATTATGAACACCGACTTCTCCAAGCTGCGCAACAGTGTGTTTGTCGGTCATGTCATTGAGAGCATGACCTTTAAGCCCAACGCGTGGTGGACGGAGAAATCTCAGGACATGGATCTGTTTAAGGAACGCACCGGCATCGCGCTGGAACCCACCGTGCAGGAAAGCCCCTGGTACTTCGTGCGATAGAGGATTGTGTGCGGCGTCTGACCTGGGGTTATCCAGCCAGCGCCGGCCTGCTCAGCCCCAACGTTTCAAGTACGTTAAACCCGTCAACGGTCGATTTTCACCCGCAAACGGTCTTTATACTAATTAGCAATATAAGCAACGTATAAGACGTTATAATGACCATAACGAAAAGGAGGAGACAAGATGAATCAGATCATTCTCGCATCTCATGGCGGCCTGGCCGCAGGCGCCAAAGACACGCTCGAGATGGTTCTCGGCGACGTGTCGAACGTCCACGTCGTGTCGCTTGCTCGTGACGACAAGGAGCCCATCACCAATAAGGTGGACGCCATGATCGCCACGTTCAACGCGGACGACACCGTCTATGTGCTGACCGATATGCTCGGCAGCTCGGTCAACAACAACATGGTCGAGCTTTCCAAGAACGGCACTAAGTTCACGGTTGTCAGCGGTTTCAACATCCCGCTGGCGCTCACGCTCGCTATGAGCCCCGTCCCCGTCAAGGGCGCCGAGCTCGCGGCCCTCATCAACGAGGCCCGCACCGGTCTGACCAACCCCAACGCACCGGTCGAGGCCGCTGCGGCTCCCGCCAAGAAGGCCAAGGCGCCCCGTCACAGCTCCGGTCCCGCCAAGATCGTCCTCGCACGTCTTGACTACCGTCTGCTGCACGGCCAGGTCGTCTTTACCTGGACCACCAAGGTCCAGGCCGAGCGCATCATCGTCGTCGACAACGCTGCCGCCAACGATGACATCAAGAAGGGCGCTCTTAAGCTGGCCAAGCCCCAGGGCGTTCGCCTGAACGTCTTCACCGTCGAGCGTGCCCTCGCCAAGATGGACAAGCTCAACACCCTCGGCGAGCGCGTCATGTTCGTCTTTGGCAACACCGCTGAGATGCTGCAGTTCTGCCAGGGCTACAAGCTCGACGCCATCAACCTGGGCGCCACCGCCAACCACGACGGTGCCGATCAGGTCGGCGGCAAGGACAGCTCCGTCTTCCTCGACGCCACCCAGAAGGCCGACGTCAACCAGCTGCTCGACATGGGCATCAAGCTCTATGTCCAGCAGACCCCTACGTATCAGAGCGTCGACATCGACGCCAAGCTGTAATCAACCAGGCTTTTGCCTGACTGAAAGGAGAAGGGTATGAATACGTTCATCAGTGCGGTGCTCGTCGGCCTCGTCGGCGTGTTCTGCATG
>DBEZQF010000282.1:0-1338 GCA_048254795.1 Collinsella sp.
CGCCAGATGTTGCCCATGCCGACGGCGGAACCGATGCAGGCCAGAATAAAGCCCCATTTGGATTTAAAGCCGTCGCGCTGTGTGGTTGCCTGTTTGTCAGCCATTTCTTTCCCTCCAATAAGAATGTTGGATTCGACTGTCACGCTGCGCCGGGAGCCCCGGCGCAGCGCCGTCCAGGTTTACTTACTTTCTTCTGTTGTGAATTGCTTACTTTTCCTCGTTGGGATACGGCTCGAGGAACGCGTGGAAGTGGCGCATCGGGAGGTTGTGGCCCCAGACGATACGCATGTTGGGGATGGATTCGCGGTCTTCATACAGAGCCTTGACGGCTGCGATGACGTAGTCGAGATGCTCCTGCGTAAGGCGGCTGCGGTCGATGGCGAAGCGCACGACGTTTGCAAGCTCTGCCTGCTGCTCCGGGGTCTTGAGGTCGTATTCCATGGAATAGTCGCCCAGCTCGGAAACACGAATGCCGTAGCGGCGGATCAGTTCGAGCGAGAAGCCTTCGCCTGCAAAGGTCTCATGGCCGCGCTTGCCGTCGAAGAACTCATCCATGTTGATGTACACAGCATGGCCGCCGGCGGGAAGAACGACGCCCTTGACGCCTGCTTTGTAGAAGCCCTGTGCGAGATATTCACACTGCTTGATGCGCTCGTCCATGTAGTTGAAATCGCAGCTCTCGTACATACCGACAGCCAGCGCCATGATGTCACGGCCGGACATACCGCCGTAGGAGTCGTTGCCGTAGCAGGAGATCTGCTTGACCTTGAGCAGAACGCCGACGTCGGTCTTGACGGTGCCGTCCTCGTTGAAATCGGAGAAGTTCTGCCAGAACAGGCCCTTGTCGCGGAAGGCAACCATGCCGCCCATGTTGGCGTGGCCGTCCTTCTTGGCGGACATACAGAAGCCGTCGCAGTAGGAGAACATCTCGGTGGCGATCTCGGCGATGGACTTGTCGGCATAGCCTTCTTCATTCATCTTGATGAAGTAGCAGTTTTCAGCCCAGCGAGCGACGTCGAAGATCAGGGGGATGTTGTACTTGTGCGCAACGCGGTTGATCTCACGGATGTTGCCCATGGAAACCGGCTGGCCGCAGATGGGGTTGTTGGTGATGCAGGTGAAGACCAGCGGGACATTCTCGGGGCCGACCGTGGTGATGAGCTGCTCCAGCTTTTCGATGTCCATGTTACCCTTGAACGGGTTCTTCTCGTACTTGCCGCCTTCGGGTACCTGATACAGAAGCTCCTTATGATAGAGGTTTCTGGGGATGGAGCCCATCTGCTTGATGTTGCCCTCGGTGGTGTCGAAGTGGCCGTTGGAGGGGATGGTGAAGACCTT
>DBEZQF010000283.1:0-1276 GCA_048254795.1 Collinsella sp.
GGCGATGCCAGGGACCATATAGCCCACGAAGATATCCGGAACCACGCAGCCAAACAAAAAGGCATTGCGGTCGCGCACGCTATTGGCAAGCGCACCGGTGCGCTCCAGCAAACGCTCCGTCTGAGCGATATGAATGTTCCAACTTGGCATAGCCACCCCCATAAAAAACCTGGATAACTATACCATCACGGCAAAGCCGCGCGGGCGGCTACGCACGCTCTACGCAGCAACTAGTCCGTAGCACCGCTTTCGGTTCCATACGACGGCGAAGACGCCTCGACCACATGGTGATATCGATCGATATAGATTGCACGGGCACCCAGGCGTCGCACCAAATCCTGGTGATGCGTGCTCATCAAGACCGTCTTACCCGCCGCGACGTAGGCCAGCAAGAAGTTGACCACGATGTCGCATGAATCCTCGTCGAGCCCATTGGTGGGCTCATCGAGCACTAGGATATCGGGGTTCATCGATACAACTGCCGCCAGCGCCACACGCTTCTTTTGCCCGCCCGAGAGCTGATAGGGAGAGGCGTCGGCAAGGTCGGCAACCTGGAACAGCCCCATGGCATCGCGCGCGCGGCGCTCGAGCTCGTCTGCCGGCAGCCCCATCTGCGCGGGACCAAAAGCAACTTCCTCGCCCACCGTGGCGCAGAACAGCTGGGCATCGGCGTTTTGGAATACGAAGCCCACGCGCTGGTGGAACTTCTGAGCAGCAGCAGAATCCTTCAGATACGCCGCATCGACCACGTGCCCGTCAAACAGGTATGCCCCTGCGTCCGCGAGTTCAAGGCCGTTAATAAGACGCATAATCGTCGTCTTGCCGCAGCCGTTGGGACCGAGCAGGGCAACGAGTTCACCACGATCGACCTGCAGCGACACGCCATCGACAACCGTATGCCCCGCATAGGAGAACACCACGTCGCGCAGCTCGATGAGCGGAACGACCTCGGCGCCGCCCGCACCGTTCGTACCCGCCGCACTATTCATATCGATCGTCAAAACGTCGCCCTTCCCCATTTACATCCCCAGTCGGAACCAGCAGCGCCTACAGCACGGCGCACAACACTGTCAGCAGCGCCACGCCGGCCGCATAGGCCGCATCGCGCCAGCCAAACCTGGCGCGCGCGGGAGCTGGATACGCACCGGCAAAGCCGCGGCAAAGCATAGCCTCGTCCATCGCGCGGCTGCATTTCATCGCCTTGATAAAGGTCATGCCCATGATACCCGCGATCGAATCGGTACGCGAAAATCCCTCGGGCGCACGGCCAACGCTG
>DBEZQF010000284.1:0-1227 GCA_048254795.1 Collinsella sp.
AAGATCGAGGGTAGCGGCATTAACGGGCGCCCGGCGTTCTATACCATCAATGCCGAGATCCGCGATGCCCAGGAGCAGCCTGCCGAGTCCGTCGAGGATTTTGTCGTCGAGGATTCCGCTGACGTGCCTGCTGTGGAAGAAACTGCTCCGCGTGAGCATGTTGATACCGATGAGTTGCTCGATGAGAACGTCGTGCGTGCCTTTACGGCCAAGGCAGGACGCGGCGGTTTTGGTGGGGGTGGCAAGCGCGATGCGCAGCGCCGCGCCCAACAGGAGCGCTTCCGTCGCGCCGTTGCTCAAAAGGGCGAGACGGATGCCGAGGCTGTTGAGACCGAGGTTGCTGCCGAGTCGCAGAAGCCCACGAAGGAGCAAAAGCCCGTGGAGGCCCAAGAGCCCAAGCGCCGTCGCGGTGCTCACTTTAAGGCTGCACAGCAGGATGCCGCGCGTGAGGTTGAAGAGTCTTCTGAGGTTGCAGACGATGTTGAGGAGTCTGCCAAGAAGGCTCCGGGTTCATGCCGTCCCGGACGTGGTTTTGCGGGGCGCGCGTATCCCGTAAGGCGTCAGGAGAAGAGCGAGCCGGCTTCGACCACTCAGGGCGAGAAGGACGAGAAGGCCGTTGAGCCGGTGGCTCGCGAGCAAAAGCCTGTTGAGCCGCAGCTTGAGGTTGATGCCGAGGCCAAGGGCCAGCAGCCTACTGATGAGCAGACGGAGCAGGGCGCGTCGAGCAAGCCTCGCCGCCGTCGCCATCGTGGGGGCCGCAGTTCCCATGCCGAGACTGCAACCGAGAAGACCACGCCGCAGAACGAGGATGCGAAGGCCGAGGTTTCTTCGGGGCAGCCTAAGCGCCAGCCGGCGAAGGAGAGCAAGTCCGTTCGTCCGCAGAAGCAGGCGTCTATGCCGAAGCGCGAGCGCAATTCCCAAGGCGATTCTAAGCGCAAGTCTCAGAGGAAGCCGGAGTCTGCCGCAGCAGATACTGCTGCCCAGCAGCCCAAGTCGGCCGTTCACGGCGAGGCCTCGGCGTTTGCCCTTGCCCGCGTTTTAGGCAGGCAGCTGCTCAAAGTTGTCCCTACGCCCACGGCGCTCTCTAAGATCAAGGAGCAGCAGACACAGATCGTAAAGGTCGAGGGCAAGGACGGCAAAAAGGCTCCGCAGCGCACTCAGCACAACGAGATGTCCAACCGCAAGATTGCCGAGGAAATCGCAATCATCCAGGCTTGGATCGAGCAG
>DBEZQF010000285.1:0-1603 GCA_048254795.1 Collinsella sp.
GCGCTGCATAGTACCCCGAGCAAATCGCGACCTGCGGTTTTACTCAAAAGGCGCACGTCAATTGCGTAAAACTCACATCCTCTCAACAGGAGTTTTCCACAACTCGAATGCATAAAGCGTGCCAAAAACCCTGTTTTTGCACCCTCTCTATGCAAAAAAGGCGCCTGTGCGACCATTGTTCGCACAGGCGCCTTGAGCAGGCATTTTATGCAGTTATACCTATCGAGTCGCAAGGGGTCCTTGCACAAGTCGCCCTACTCGTCCAGTGCGGCAAAGGCCTGCTTCAAATCCCAAATGATGTCCTCGGCGTTCTCGGTACCGATGGAAAGTCGAATCGTGGAGGGCGTAATGTTCTGCTCGGCAAGCTCCTCGGCAGAGAGCTGGGAGTGCGTGGTGGTAGCCGGGTGCACGACGAGCGACTTGACGTCGGCCACGTTGGCGAGCAGCGAGAAGACCTGCAGGTGGTCGATGAACTTCCAGGCAGCCTCCTGGCCACCCTTGATCTCGAAGGTGAAGATCGAAGCGCCGCCGCGGGGGAAGTACTTCTGATAGAGCTCATGGTCGGGGTGCTCGGGCAGGCTCGGGTGGTTCACCTTGGCAACGTGGCTGTCGCCGGCAAGGAACTCAACGACCTTCTTGGTGTTCTCGACATGGCGGTCGACGCGCAGCGACAGGGTCTCGGTGCCCTGGAGCAGGACCCAGGCGTTGAACGGGCTGATGCAGGCGCCCTCGTCACGCAGCAGGATAGCGCGGACATAGGTTGCGAAGGCGGCGGGACCGGCAGCCTCGGCAAACGAGACGCCATGGTAGGAGGGGTTGGGCTCGGCGATCTGCGCATACTTGCCGCTCGCCTTCCAGTCAAAGTTGCCGCCATCGACAATCACACCGCCCAGCGAGGTGCCGTGGCCGCCGATGAACTTGGTTGCGGAGTGGACGACGATGTTGGCGCCGTGCTCCAGCGGACGGAAGAGGTACGGAGTGCCGAAGGTGTTATCGACAACAACCGGAAGGCCATGCTTCTTGGCGACCTCGGAGATAGCGTCGATGTTGGGAATATCGGAGTTGGGGTTACCGAGCGTCTCGAGGTAAATGACCGTGGTGTTGTCCTTGATGGCGCCCTCGACCTCGTCCAGGTTATGGGCATCGACGAAGGTGGTCTCGACGCCAAACTGGGAGAGCGTGTGCTCCAGCAGGTTGTAGGAACCGCCGTAGATGGTCTTCTGGGCGACCACGTGGTCACCGGCCTGGGCAAGAGCCTGCAGGGTATAGGTGATGGCGGCGGCGCCAGAGGCGACGGCGAGGCCAGCAACGCCGCCCTCGAGCGCGGCAATGCGGTCCTCGAAGACGCCTTGGGTGGAGTTGGTCAGACGACCGTAGATGTTACCGGCGTCGGCAAGACCAAAGCGGTCAGCAGCATGCTGGGAGTTGCGGAACACATAGCTCGTGGTCTGGTAGATAGGCACGGCACGGGAGTCGGATGCAGGATCGGCGCTCTCCTGGCCAACGTGCAGCTGCAGGGTATCGAAACCAAAGGTATGCTCGGGGTTGTTGATGAACTGGCTCATGATGATCTCCTTGATCAAATAGAAGTAAATAAGAGTAA
>DBEZQF010000286.1:0-1879 GCA_048254795.1 Collinsella sp.
CGCCGACTTGGTTGGCATCTACCTTACAAAAGAGGGCTTTGATGTCCAGATTGCCTATAGCGGGGCCGATGCTGCCAAGGCGATTTTGGAGCAGGAGTTCGATCTGGCGCTGCTTGATGTCATGCTGCCCGATATCGATGGGTTTGAGCTGCTGCGTACGATCCGTTCCAGCCATACCTATCCCGTGATCATGCTGACGGCGCGCGATGCCCAGCAAGACAAGATCGGGGGCCTTTCGCTTGGCGCGGACGATTACGTGGTTAAGCCGTTCCGTCCGCTGGAGCTCATCGCGCGCGTGCACGCTCAGCTTCGCCGCTACACCAGCTACGGTAGCCGTGCACAGGCGGCCGAGTCGCCGACCATTCAGCTCGACGGCTTGGAGATCAACCGCGATGCTCGTTCCGTGACAGTGGACGGTTCACCGGTACGCCTCACACCCACCGAGTATTCAATCTTGCTGTATCTGGTCGAGCATCGCGGCAGCGTGGTGGCCGTGGAGGACCTGTTCCGCGCGGTGTGGAGCGAGGATTTTATGCCCGGCTCCAACAATACGGTGATGGTGCATATTCGCCACTTGCGCGAAAAGATCGGCGACGACGCACAAAAGCCACGCTTTATCAAAAACGTCTGGGGCGTCGGCTACATCATCGAATAACGCTTTTCGCTTGTGAGGATCTTGATATGACAAAAGACGATAGGCAAGCGTTCGAGGTGCCCGATCGGCTCTTTGAATACGTGAGGTCGGTCGTCGACAACCGCGCGCTTGCAACGGTGCTGCTCTTTTTGCTGAGCCTGCTGCTGATTGGCATCGACAACATCGTCGGAATCTTGGCGGTGCTGCTTGTCGGCTTTTTGCTGATCGATCGATTTGAGATCGTGTGCCGCTGCGTGGTGATTGGCGGCGCCGCGTGGGCCATGACGTTGGCGATTGGCGCCATGGCGCTCGGCGGCATCGAAGGGCCGGTGCTGTTCGATGCCGGCTTTGTATTCAACATGCTTGGCTTTGTGCTGGCGCTTGCCGCGTGCGTGCTGTTCTTGTGCGGCCGTGCCCTGTACTACCAGGGCTACGAACAGGGCGAGCAGCATGCCGATTGTGTGCTGGCCGCTCGTATTCAAGATCGCCTGATCGATCACCCCGACACCTGGGACAACATCGACGGCGACTTCTTGGAGGTCGAGGGCGCCCTTAACCGCGTGCGTGACCGTGAGCGCAAGGTGCAGCAAGCTCTGCGTGACGAGTCGCATCGCAAGGACGATCTGGTTACGTACTTGGCACATGACCTACGCACCCCGCTTGCGAGCGTAGTGGGCTATCTTTCGCTGCTGCAAGAGGCTCCTGAGCTGCCGGTTGAGCAACGTGCGCACTTTACGGGCGTGGCTCTCGACAAGGCGCACCGGCTCGATGCGCTCATCGAAGAGTTCTTCGATATCACGCGCTTTGACTTCCACGATATCGTGCTCACGCGCGGCTATGTTGATCTGGGGTTGCTGCTGGCTCAGGTGGCTGACGAGTTCTATCCCATCCTCAACGAGCAGCATAAGGAAGTCCAAGTTGATATTCGCGAGGACCTGACGGTGCTCGTGGATGGCGACAAAATGGCTCGCGTGTTCAACAACATCATGAAAAACGCTATTGCCTATAGCTATGAGGGCTCGACCATCACGATCGAGGCCAGACGCCGGGACGGCGGTGGCGTGCGCGTGCGCTTTATCAATCAGGGCGATCCCATCCCTGAGGCAAAGCTCAAGGTGATCTTTGAGAAGTTCTATCGCCTGGATGCGGCGCGTGCGACCAATCGCGGCGGCGCTGGACTGGGGCTTGCCATCGCCAAGGAGATCGTATGCGCGCACGGCGGTACCGTTGCATGTGAATCGACGC
>DBEZQF010000287.1:0-4176 GCA_048254795.1 Collinsella sp.
ACCCTCGCCTATCTGCGTCCCGACGGCAAGACCCAGGTCACCGTGCGCTACGAGGAAGGCAAGCCCGTCGAGGTCACGACCATCGTCATCTCCACGCAGCACGCCGCCGAGATCGAGGACATGGGCAAGATCAAGGCCGACATCATCGAGCACGTCATCACCCCTGTCATGGCCGCCGAGAACATGCCGTGGGACAACGCGGACATCTACGTGAACCCCACCGGTCGCTTTGTCGTGGGCGGCCCCATGGGCGACACGGGCCTCACCGGCCGCAAGATCATCGTCGACACCTACGGTGGCTACGGCCGTCACGGCGGCGGTGCCTTTAGCGGCAAGGACTGCACCAAGGTTGACCGCTCCGCCGCGTATGCCGCGCGCTGGGTCGCCAAGAACGTGGTCGCCGCCGGTCTGGCCGACCGCTGCGAGGTCGAGCTTGCCTACGCCATCGGCGTTTCCAAGCCCCTCTCAATCATGGTCGACACCTTCGGAACCGCTAAGGTCGCCGAGGACAAGATCGTTGAGGCCGTAGAGAAGACCTTCGACCTGCGCCCGGGCGCAATCATCCGCGACCTGGACCTGCGTCGCCCCATCTACGAAAAGACGGCAGCCTACGGTCACTTCGGCCGAGAAGACGCCGACTTCACCTGGGAGAAGACCGACCGAGTCGAAGAACTCAAAGCAGCCTGCGGTCTGTAAGCTAACGAGAAAAGCCGCAGCCAAATAGCAACGCACCAAAAGAAGTACCGCCCCCAAGCGGTACTTCTTTTTTATTAATCCGGTGGTGAAGATATTTCGATATGAGCCCACGCTGCGTCACCAGCTAATGAATTTTGCAGCACGCGCCCTTCTACCATGTATCCTTAGTCCCGAGGGGCGGGGCATAAGGTCGATCGCGAGTTCCGCACGAGCCGGAGAGCACTTAATGTGCTCTCCGTGCGACCCGGACTGGCCGAGCAGGCGACCTTAGCCCCCGCCCCTCGGGACGACGGGACAGATTAAAGGAGCACCCATGGCAGGCAAGCCGCAAACACTAGCTACGACCTCGGCATTCGAGATCTTGGGCCCCGTCATGGTCGGCCCCAGCTCATCGCACACCGCCGGCGCCCTGCGCTGCGCCCAAGTTGCCGCCAGCCTGCTGGAAGGCCGCATCACCAAAGTCACCTTTGGCCTGTGGAACTCCTTCGCCCACACCTACCGCGGCCACGGCACCGATCGTGCGCTCGTCGCGGGCATCCTGGGCCTCGACACCGATGACGAGAACATCAAACAAGCCTTCGACCTCGCGCGCGAGCAGGGCCTCGAATATCACTTTGACATCAAGGGCGACGACGCCTCCATCCACCCCAATACCGTCGACATCGACATGGTCGACGACACGGGCGCCACGGCACAGGTCCGCGGCGAGAGCCTGGGCGGTGGCAAGATGCGCATCAGCCGCATTAACGGCGTCGGCGTCGACATCTCGGGCATGTACTCCACGCTCTTCGTGGCGCACAAGGACGTCCCCGGTGTACTCGCCGCGCTCACCAACCTGCTCGCCTACGCCCACGTAAACATCGCCTTCTGCCGCACCTACCGCACCGAAGTGGGCGGCCAGGCCTACTCTGTCTTTGAGACCGACGGCGCGCCCGACGACACCGTCGTCCCCATGCTGCGCAAGCTCGACAATGTCGATTACGCAACGTTTATCGAACTCCCCGGTTCTGCCTCGTCGCTCTCCCCCGGCGTCTCGGCAAAGGAGATCTTCGACGACGGCGAGCAGCTGCTCGATGCGTGCGAGGAACTGGGGCTCAGCATTGGCGCCGTTATGGCCGTGCGAGAGGCGCGCCTGACCGGTGAGGCGCACGCCGTCGCCGCCATACGCCGCGTGCTCGACGTCATGCGCGAGGAGACCACAGCCCCCATCGCCAATCCGCAGCGCTCGCTCGGCGGGCTTATCGGCGGCGAGGCCAAGCTTGTCGAAGCCACCGGCCGCAACGATTTGAGCGCAAGCCTGATGGGCCCCGTTCAGACCGATGCCGTGGCCCGCGCGATGGCCGTGCTCGAACGCTCCGCCACCATGGGCGTGATCGTCGCCGCCCCCACGGCAGGCTCAGCGGGTGTTGTGCCCGGCTGCGTGCTTGCACTCGCCGATCGCCTGCAGCTCGACGACGAGCAGGTCATGGACGCGCTCTACTGCGCAGCCGCCATCGGCCTCAACCTCACCACGAGCGCCTGCGTCGCCGGCGCCGAGGGCGGATGCCAGGCCGAGGTGGGAAGCGCCGCCGCCATGGCAGCCGCCGCGCTGGTGCAGATGCTCGGCGGCACGCCCGAGCAGGCGCTCGACGCCAGTTCCATCGCGCTGAGTAACCTGCTGGGCCTCGTTTGTGACCCCGTCGGTGGCCTCGTGGAGGTGCCCTGCCAAAACCGCAACGCCATCGGCGTAGCAGCGGCCTTTAGCTCGGCACAACTCGCCCTCGCAGGCATTAAGAGCTTGGTGCCGTTTGACCAGATGGCACATGTAATGCTCTCGGTGGGCCACGCGTTGCCAGCCACGCTGCGCGAGACGGCAAAGGGCGGCATCGCGCAGGCTCCGGCCGCACTTTCGGCCTGTGCAAAATGCGGGGTGTGCGGATAGCGACTAAGAACGACTCAAAGGTGGGACATTTGTCCCAGCTCTTTCGAATGCCACCGTTTCCGTACCACAAACAGCAGGGCAATCGCTATAATGCAAGCCCAGTAAAAACACGATGAACCGCAAGGCGAAAATCGAAGGATATGCATACGATGTCGCAAAACGATCGAACTCAACTGATTCCCGATCCGCAGCAGCCGAGCAGGCACACCGGCGGCGTTCAGTCGCCGCGTCCTATCGCGCCGAGCCACGGTCAGCAGCGTAGTGCAGCAAACGCTTCCCAACGCCCGAACCAACAGCGACAGCAGCGTCAACAACGTCAGCAGCGCCAGGCAAACGGCAATGCGCCCAAGCAGCCCCACACGCACGCTCGAGGCGATCGTGGCCCCGCGCGCAAACCCGCCGAGAACAATAAGTCGGGCAAAAAGACGACGCTCTTTGTCGTCCTGGGTCTAATCGTCATTGTCTATATCGTAGGCGTCGTAGCATTTTCGCAGGTAGCCTACCCCAACACCACCATCGCCGGCGTCGACGTCTCGTTCTCCAACGCTTCGTCTGCCGCCACCAAGGTCAATTCGGCATGGAAGCACTATAAGCTCGCCGTGACAGGCGATGACTTTAGCTGGACCTATCAGCCCGAGTCCGATGAACCCATCGTCGATGGCGAAGCTGCCGCAAAAGAGATCATCAACCACAACGAAGCCTTTATTTGGCCGGTCCGCCTTGTGGAATCCTTAAGCGGCAAGACCAAAACAACCGCTACCTCCAACGAAGTCGATCTTGATCAAGACGTCGACCTGTCCATGCTCTCCGACACCTTTGACCAAAAGAAGTTTGAGAAGGATCTGGGCGCCGCCATCAACGAGTTTAACGAGGGCCGTTCGGGCACGTTCGAGGCCAATAGCTCCTATGACGAGCAGGCCGGCAAGTTTACCGTCGAGAAGGCGCGCTCCAACGAAAAACTCAACCGCGAGCATGTCATTAAGTATGCCGAGCTCGAGCTTGCCTCGCTGGCCGAGTCCGTAGATCTTTCCAAGCTCGGCAACGATGCCTATGAGCCGCTCAATGGAACGCTGACCGATGATCAGATTCAGGCCGCATGCGATGCCGCCAACAACTTTCTGGGCGTCAACGTGACCCTCAAGCTCAACGGCGAGGATGGCGGCAAGGTTGATGGCAGCTCCGTATTGCAGTGGATCAGCTTTGCCGATCCCGCCAACCCAACGCTCGATACGTCGCAGATCAGCAACTGGGCAGCCGAACTCGCCAACGGCTTTAATACCGTGGGCTCCACTCGCTGGTGGACGCGCGCCGATGGCAAGCAGTGCGCCGTCGAAGGCGGCGACTTTGGTTGGTCCATCGACAGCAGTTCGCTCGCCAAGCAGGTCGAGGACGCCATTAACAACAAGCAGACCGGCGAGATCGAGATCAAGTACTCCCAGAAGGCCGACACCTTTACCGCAAAGGGAGAGCCCGACTGGAAGGCGTATATCGACGTCGACCTGTCCGAGCAGCACGCGCGCTACTATGACGAGAACGGTAATATCGTTTGGGAGGCCAAC
>DBEZQF010000288.1:0-3346 GCA_048254795.1 Collinsella sp.
ACTTCTTCGCACGGGGGCGTAGCTCAGCTGGGAGAGCGCTTGACTGGCAGTCAAGAGGTCAGGGGTTCGATCCCCCTCGTCTCCACCCGAGCATTGAATGAGGCTCCAACGCAAGTTGGGGCCTTTTTTCATATAGGCACACAAGGTCAAAGGCGGCACCATGATCCTCCTGGTCGACAAGATTGAAAAAAGCTTCGGCGCACGCGTCCTCTTTAGCGGCGCGTCCTTCCAGATCAACCCCGGCGAGCGCTTCGCGCTCGTGGGCCCCAACGGCGCCGGCAAAACCACCATGCTCAAAATCATCATGGGCATCGACAGTCCCGATGCCGGCCAGGTCCAGTACGCCAAGGACTGCCAGGTGGGCTACCTAGAGCAGGAAACCAACCTGGAGCACAAAGACACCACCATCCTTGCCGAGGTCATGGCCGCTGCCAAGGAAATCCGCCGCATGGGAGAGCGCGCCAACGAGCTGCAGGCCCAGATCACCGAGCTCTCCGAGCAGGGCAAGGACGTCGATGCACTCCTTAACGAGTACGGCCAGGTCCAGGACCGCTTTGAGCACCTGGGCGGCTACGAGCTCGAGAGCAACGCCCGCAAGATCCTGTCCGGCTTGGGCTTTAAGGTCACCGACTTTGAACGCCCGTGCTCCGAGTTCTCGGGCGGCTGGCAGATGCGCATCGCGCTCGCCAAGCTCTTCCTGCGCCACCCCGACCTGCTGCTTCTGGACGAGCCCACCAACCACCTGGACCTCGAGAGCGTCCAATGGCTGCGCGGCTTTATCGCCAACTACGACGGCGCCGTTCTCATCGTCAGCCACGACCGCGCCTTCATGGACGCCTGCGTCGACCACGTCGCCGCCCTCGAAAACCGTCGCGTAACCACCTACACCGGCAACTACAGCAGCTACCTTAAGCAGCGCGAGGACAACCTGGAGCAGATGCGCGCCAAGCGTGCCGCTCAGGAGCGCGACATCGCCCACATGCAGGTCTTCGTCGACAAGTTCCGCTACAAGCCCACCAAGGCCGCCCAGGCCCAGGAGCGCATCCGCAAGATCGAGCAGATCAAAAAGGAGCTCGTCATCCTGCCCGAGGGCCATAAGCACATCGAATTTAAGTTCCCTGACCCGCCGCGCTCCGGCGACATGGTCGTGGGGCTCGAGGGCGTCTCCAAGTCCTACGGCAACAAGCACATCTACAGCGACATCGACCTCAAGCTCTACCGCGGCGAGCATGTGGCGCTCGTCGGCCCCAACGGCGCCGGCAAGTCCACTCTCATGAAGATCCTCGCCGGCCTGGAGCCGCCCACCACCGGCACCCGCGACCTGGGCACCAACGTCGGCGTCGCCTACTACGCCCAGCACGCACTCGAGGGCATGACCGAGTCCAATACCGTCCTGCAAGAGATCGACACCGTCACGCCCAAGTGGACCGTGCCGCAGCAGCGAAGCCTGCTGGGCGCCTTCCTATTTAGCGACAACGATTCCATCGAAAAGCAGGTTCGCGTCCTCTCCGGTGGCGAAAAGGCGCGTCTGGCCCTGGCAAAGATGCTCGTGGCCCCCGAGGCACTCCTGTGCCTGGACGAGCCCACCAACCACCTAGACATCGACTCGGTGGACATGCTCGAGAACGCCCTGCAAAACTTCCCCGGCACCATCGTACTGATCAGCCACGACGAGCACCTGGTCCGCGCCGTGGCCAACCGCATCATTGACATCCGCGATGGCAAGGTAACGGTCTACGACGGCGACTACGACTACTACCTCTACAAGCGCGAGGACCTTGCGGCCCGCGCCGCCGCCGAGGCGGCAGGGGAGAGCGCACCGGCCACAGCCAAGTCCGCCAAGGTCACCGCAGCCCAGCCCGATACGCCCGCCGCTGCTTCCAAGCCTGCCGAGGGCAAAAAGACCAAGGAGCAAAAGCGCGCCGAGGCCCAGGCCCGCGCCGCGCTCAACAAAAAGCTCAAGGGCGTGCGCAACCAGCTCAAGAAGATCGAGACAGAGCTCGACAAAAAGCGCGCCCGCTATGACGAGCTTATGGAATTGATGGCCAGCGAAGAGCTTTATGCCGATCAGGACAAGTTCAACGCCGCGCTGGGGGAATATAACGGCCTTAAGCAAGAGCTACCCAAGCTCGAGGACGAATGGCTGGAGCTTTCCACCCAGATCGAAGAGGAGACCGCGCGTGAACTCTCGTAAGGCCGCTGCCGTGGCGATGAGCATCATCGCCATCGCTTGTCGCATCTGCGGCATCTTTATGAGCGCGATGACCGTGCTGCTGTGCTTTAGTGGCCTCACCGCCAAGCTGCAGATCGTTGGCTTTGTCGTTGAGCTTTCGCGCGCACTGCCAAGCGCCATCGCCGGCTACGGTGTCATCACGTCGCCCTTTGGTGGCGTGTTTCGCCTGGATTACGCCATCGTCGCGGTAATCTTGTTTGTGGCCGACTACCTGCTCACGCGCGCCTCGTGCCGCGTCCGCTAGGAGAGCGCCATGTCCAGCAGCTACATCATGAACCTGCTCGCCAGCGCCGTCGCCGTCATCGTTGGCATCGTCATTCACGAGAGCGCGCACGCCGCCGCGGCCTGGGCTCTCGGCGACAAAACGGCGCGCTCGCGCGGACGCGTATCGCTCAACCCGCTCAACCATATCGACCCGTTTGGCACCATCATCTTGCCGCTGCTCATGCTCGCCGCAGGCGGTCCCGTGTTCGCCTTCGCCAAGCCCGTGCCCGTCTATCTCAACAACCTTAAGCACCCCAAGCGCGACGAGGTCCTGGTGAGCGTAGCCGGCCCCACATCGAATATCGCACTCGCGTGCCTCGCGGCCGCCCTCATGCACGTAACGTACGGCAATCTCTACGCCAGCATGTCCTTTGCCCTGGCGTCACAAATCATGAACTTTGGCGCTACGTTTATCGTGGTCAACCTATCGCTTGCGTTCTTTAACCTCATTCCGATTCCGCCGCTCGACGGCTCGTCGATCATCGTGCCCTTCCTCAAGGGCAAGGCGCTCGCCAACTACTACCGCCTGCAGCAATACGCTATGCCCATCCTCATCCTGGTGCTGTACCTACTGCCCATGTGGACCGGCATCGATGTGATCGGCCGCTATTTCGACGTTACCGTGTATCCGCTTGCTGAACAGCTGCTCAACTTCGCAATCGCCGGCATCTAGGGTAAACTTACAGGTCGACCGCGCAAAACGGTCGTAACATGCACCCAAACCGCGCCGCGAAGGCGCCGTCAAAGGAGGTCGAAGATGTCGTATCGCGTGTCGACGCAGGTCTACAGCGGACCGTTCGACCTGCTGCTGCAGCTGGTAACCCGCCAAAAAGTAGATATCGGCGCCAT
>DBEZQF010000289.1:0-5453 GCA_048254795.1 Collinsella sp.
GTTACTCGGCAGCGGCCTTGAACTTGTTGTAGTTGATCAGGCAGCCAGCTTTGACGATGGCACGCTCCTCTGCCGTCATATCGGCAATGTAAAGCTCAATCTGCTCGACCGTGCCGTCGGCGCGCACCACGTAGGCGGCGATGTCCTTTAGGTCGCCATCGAGCGCAGCGCGGATACCCGGCACAAAGACGTAGTCGCCCACCTCAAAGCTGGGCTCGGCCTCCATCTGGAAGGGCACCATGCCCCAGTTCATCACGTTGGAGCGATAGCGCTTGGTGGCGTACTCGTGGACGATGTTGGCCAGGCCGCCAATTACGCGCTGGCAGCTCGCGGCCTGCTCGCGGGCAGAACCGTCACCGGGCTTCTTGGCATAGAGCATGGAGCCGTACTCAGTCGCCTTGGCATCGGCCGCGACACCCGCGCCGGTCAGCGCCTCAAACACGCTGGCAAGCTCGGCATCGAGTGCCACCAGGTCGCCCGCTGCCTCGCCGGCAATGCGGCGCTTTTCCACCGCGTCGACCTCCTTGGAGCGGCCCACGTAGGCAGGGTCGCGACGGCTGAGCGTAAACTCGGCCAGACCCAGCGGGTTGGAGCGGAAGGAGCTCGTCTCGCCCGAGGGAATGAGCTCGTCGGTCGTAGTGACCGGGTCCATGATCTTGGAGCACACCTTGAGCAGGATGTCGTCGCCGAGAGGCTCCATCGCGGGCCACGGCTTGATGTTGGGGCCCTCGACCAGCTCGTCGGCCGGCTCAGCTTTGCCAAAGCCCCAGTACACGCGCTTCTTGTACGGCGCGTCGTCAAAGGTGTACTCGCAGGCCTCGTCCCAAGTCTCCTCGGGCAGGTCGGTCGCCGGCGTCAGGACGCCGCCGTTGGCAGCCGTCGCCGCAATGGAGCGGGCGTCCATCAGGGCCACGGCGCTCAGCTGACCGTTGCCCGGCTTGGAACCCTCGCGATTGGGGAAGTTGCGCGTGGTGTGGCGGATCGAAAGGCCGTTGTTGGCAGGCGTGTCGCCGGCGCCGAAGCACGGGCCGCAGAATGCCGTGCGCACAATCGCGCCGGCCTCCATAAGGTCGTAGATGTAGCCGCGGCGTGTAAGCTCGAGTGCCACGGGCTGGCTCGTGGGATAGACCGACAGCGAGAACTCGCCGCAGCCGGTGTTAGCGCCCTTGAGCACGCGAGCAGCCTGGACCACGGAGTCGTAGTTGCCGCCCGAGCAGCCGGCGATAACGCCCTGCTGCACATGCAGCTTGCCGTCGACGATCTTGTCGAGCAGGCTAAAGTGCGTCTTGCCTTCGCCGATCTTGGCGGCCTCGAGCTCCACCTCATGCAGGATGTCCTCGAGGTTCTCGTTGAGCTCGTCGATCTCAAAGCCGTTAGAAGGATGGAACGGCAACGCGATCATGGGCTTGATACTCGACAGATCGACCTCGACGCAGCCGTCGTAGTAGGCAACATCGGCGGGCTTGAGCTCGCGGTAGTCCTCGCCGCGACCGTGCATGGTCAAAAACGCGTGCGTGTCCTCGTCGGTAGCCCAAATGGAGGAGAGGCAGGTGGTCTCGGTGGTCATGACATCGACGCCGTTGCGGTAGTCGGTCGTCATGCTCGCGATGCCGGGGCCTACGAACTCCATGACCCTGTTCTTAACGTAACCCTTGGCAAAGACGGCGCGGATGATGGCGAGCGCCACATCGTGTGGGCCAACGCCGGGGCGCGGGGCGCCCGTGAGGTAGATGGCAACGACGCCGGGATAGGCAACGTCGTAGGTGTCGCGCAGCAGCTGCTTTGCCAGCTCGCCACCGCCCTCGCCCACGGCCATGGTGCCCAGAGCGCCGTAGCGGGTGTGCGAGTCGGAGCCCAGGATCATCTTGCCACAGCCGGCGAAGTTCTCACGCATAAAGGAGTGGATGACGGCGATGTGCGGCGGGACGAAGATGCCGCCGTACTTCTTGGCCGCGGAAAGGCCAAAGACGTGGTCGTCCTCATTGATGGTGCCTCCCACGGCGCACAGCGAGTTATGGCAGTTGGTGAGCACGTAGGGCAGCGGGAACTGCTCCATGCCCGAGGCGCGCGCCGTCTGGATGATGCCAACGAAGGTGATGTCGTGGCTCGCCATGGCGTCAAAGCGAATCTTGAGTGCCTCGGGGTCACCCGACGTGTTATGTGCCTGGAGGATCGAATACGCGATGGTGCCGCGCTTGGCATCCTCGGGCGTCTGCGTAATACCGCGCTCGGCAGCCTCGGCCGCAGGCACAACCTCGCTGCCGCCGCGCAGGTAGATGCCGTCCTCGTACAGCTTGACCATACTGTCTCCCACTCTGCCCAAAAGATTTGGGCGCATAGCATACATTCGTTCAATATCGTGCCATAGAACGGTTGCGAGTGGGTTACGAATCTACACGTTCACTTTATCTCAGTAAAGTAAAGGACGAGCACCTTGCATCACTCTTCTGACAAGGAGTGTCCCAAAGTGCCGGCACAAAAGGAACGTCCCCAACTGCCAAGTGCCGCAAGAATGTCCCCTTTGACCAGTCATTTAAGAACGTCCCCAATGACTACCGCATCCGGAGCAAGGCAACGCCGCAGGTAGAGGACGGACAGCGAGCGACGTCCAGAGCGAACAAGTTGGCATGGAAAAGGCAAGGCATAGACCTTCTGGTCATGCCTTGCCTTTTGAATGACAAATTGTCGCTCTGGGCGGCGCGCAGCGTCGGCCCGTTACGCGGTTTGGTAAAACCGCGTAACTACAAATCCCCGCCGGCACCCAGCAGCTTGCGCATGACCTGTTCGGGGTTAACCGAGCCGTCGCGCGGGGCCAGGGCGGTGATCTTCTTCTGCATCTTGTACTCGTGCAGCTCGTCCTCGAGCTGGCGCACGCGGGCGCGGAGCTTTTCGTTCTCGCGCTCGCGCTCCTCGGCACGCTCCTTCATATCGAGGATGCGCACCACGCCGGCAAGGTTGATGCCCTCGTCGGTCAGCTGGTTGATGAGCTCCAGGCGCTCGATATCGGCACGCGAATACAGACGCGTGTTGCCGCCCGAGCGCTGGGGATTCACCAAGCCTTTGGACTCGTAGACGCGCAGAGTCTGCGGGTGCATGCCGGTCAGCTCGGCCGCCACGCTGATCATGTACAGCGGTTTGTTCCTATTGTCCTCGGCCATGCTACCTGACCCCTTTCCGTCTCGTTATCGTCCATCATAAGCCCGTGGACAGGCGCGGGCGCCACAACCAAACTAGTACGTCGCCTTGTAACGGTTGACCTTCTCGCGGTAGTCGCGCGTGTCGGCCTCGCGCAGCTTGGTCATAGCATCGCGCTCGTCATCGGACAGGTTCGTGGGGACCTGCACCTTGATCTCGACGAGCAGCGCGCCCGTACGGCCACGGTGCTTAACGTCGGGTGCTCCCATCTCCTTAAAGCGGAACTTCTTGCCCGTCTGGGTACCCGCGGGCACTTTCAAACGGACCGTCGCGCCGCCGGGCGTGGGCACGTCCACCGTGCAGCCGAGCGCCGCCTCGTAGACCGAGACCGGTACCTCCATGGTCACGTCGGCACCTTTACGCTTAAACAGCGGGTGCTCCTCCACATGCGTGGTTACGACCAGGTCGCCGCGCTCGCCGCCGGCAACGCCGTACTCGCCGCGACGCTTGTAGCGTAGTTTGCCGCCGTCGACCGCACCCGCGGGCACCGAGACCGTAATGGTCTGCTGCTCGCCCGTCGAGGGAATGCGGTAGGTGACCTTGTGCGTCACACCGCGAAACGCGTCCTCGGCCGAAACATCGACGGTCAGCGACAGGTCGCCGCCCTTGCGAGCGCGGCTGCGGCCCGCGCCGGCACCGGCAGCGCCCGCAGCCCCGGCAAAGCCCGAGCCCCAGTCGCTGCCCCAGGCGCCGTTGCCGCTAAAGATGCTATCGAAGATATCGCCCCAGCCGCTCGCGCCGGCGCCGGCACCGTAGCCGCCGCCATACGCGCCACCCGCGCCCGGCATGCCGCCAAACATGAGCATCTGGTCGTACTCTTTGCGCTTCTTCTCGTCCGAAAGCGTCTCGTAGGCCTCGCTGATCTCCTTAAACTTGGCCTCGTCGCCGCCGGCATCGGGGTGATATTTTTGCGCGAGCTTGCGAAACGCGCTCTTAATCTCTTTGTCGGAGGCGCTCTTGGATACGCCCAGGATGTCATAGAAGGTTTTGCCTGCAGCCATCGTAGCTCCTCTCCTGTTACGTCCGCCGTCCATGCAGACGACGGCTCATGCTTTCATATGGCACTAGGTCAGAAAGGGCCCCGGGTGTTGCCCCGGGGCCCTTCTCAATTACTCCTCGGTGCTCTCGGCCGTATCGGCCGTAGCATCCTCGGGCGCCGCTTCGGGCTCCGGTGCGGGGCGCTTCTCGCCACCGTAGGTCACCGTCACCATCGCGGAACGCAGAATGCGATCCGCCATGCGGTAGCCCTTCTGGTACACATCGTTGACGGTCTCATCGTACTGCGATGCGTCCTCGACGCGGCCCACAGCCTGGTGCTCGAGCGGATCGAACGCCTCGCCCTTGGGGTCGATGGGCTCAACGCCCTCGTGCGCAAACACATCAAGCAGCTTGGCATGAACCGCATCGACGCCATCGACGAACTGTTTAAAGTCGTCGGAAAGCTCTTGGCTGCGGGCATGGTCGATCGCGCGCTCGATATCGTCGACCACCGGCAGCAGCGCGGTGACGAGCTTCTCGGTCGCGCGCTCGCGCTCGGCGATGCGCTCGGTGGCGGTGCGGCGGCGGAAGTTCTCCCAGTCGGCCTGAAGACGGGCGGTGCGCTCGGTGGCGTCCTTTGCCTTGTCCTCGGCGGCCTTCTGAGCCTCTGCCGCAGCATCGAGCTCACTGCGCACGTCGGCAAGCTCCTTTTGGGCCTGCTCGAACTTGAGCTTAAAGTCGTTGTCGGCGGCTTCCTCACCGGCGCGGATAGCGGCTTCCACCATCTCGTCCTCGGTCATCGTCGCCTCCTTGTTGGAATCCTCTACTTGGTTCTCGGCAGCCTCGGCGGCCGGGGCCTCGTTGGCCTCGGTATCGTCTGCGGCCTCTACGGGAATCTTCACGTCCTTCTCCTCAGAGTCAACGGGGGCGGCACCAACGGCGGCCGCCTCCGTGCGAGCTTTACGGGCGGACATGATTACTTGTCCTCGTCGTCCACAACCTCGTAGTCGGCGTCGACGACGTCATCGTCGGCAGGCTGGGCGCCGGCGGCACCGTCGGTCTGCTGCTGAGCGTCGGCGTAGACAACCTGGGCCAGCTCGTAGGCCACGGACTGCAGGGACTCGCCGGCGGCCTTGATGGCCTCGACGTCAGAGCCCTCGAGCGCCTTCTTGGCGTCGGCGATAGCGGCCTCGGCCTTGGACTTCACGTCGGCGGAAACCTTGTCGCCCAGCTCGTTGAGGGTCTGCTCGGTGGAGTAGCACAGGCTGTCGGTCTGGTTG
>DBEZQF010000290.1:0-7304 GCA_048254795.1 Collinsella sp.
CGGCTTCTCCAACATGATGGGCGACCTCACCGCCAAGCCCGGCGGCCGTCGCGCCTATGCCGACAACTACCTTAAGAACAAGGGTGTCGAGCTCTGGTCCGATGAGTCCGGCGTCGCCAAGCCGACTGACCAGTAAACCAACCTGACAGGGAGGTCCCGCGGACACGCCCGCTCCTCCCCCGTATCGATCAGAAAGAGTCCAATGGCTTCCACCAACTCCAACAAGGGTCGCGCCGTCGTGCTTTCCGCCGCGTGCGTCACCATGTTCTTCATCAGCTCCATCGCGCTGTATTCCGTCGTGAGCAAGAACCTGCTCGCCGTCTACCCCGAGTGGTCCAGCGCTCTTACCTGGGCCTTCCCGGTCTTTCAGACCATCATGGCCGTGACGGGCATCTTCGCCGGCCGCATCTCCGATAAGATCGGCCCGCGCAACGTCGTTATCGCCGCCGCCGTGTGCTACGGCCTGGGCTGGTTCATGTCCGGCACCGTCACCGAGCCGTGGCAGTTCTACCTGTGGTTCTCGCTCGTCGCCGCCATCGGCAACGGCCTGGGCTACAACCCCGCGCTCACCACCGGCCAAAAGTGGTTCATCGACAAGAAGGGCCTTGCCTCCGGCATCACCCTGGCCGCTTCGACCGCCGGCCCCGCCGTGCTGTCCCCGGTGCTCGCCTCGTTGCTCATCCCGAGCCTGGGCATCTTTGGCGCCCTTAAGGCGCTCGGCGTCATCTTCTTTGTGATGATCGCCGCCTCTGCCCTGTTCCTGAAGGCCCCCGAGGCCGGTTGGCTGCCCGAGGGCTTCGAGGCCCCCAAGGGCGGCGCGCACGCCGGCACCTTCGGCGACCTCACCCCGGGCGAGATGGTCAAGACCCCGCGCTTCTGGGTCCTCATCGTCACCTTCGCCTTTGCCGCCACCGCGGGCACCCTGCTCGTGGGCAAGGTTGCCTCCATCGCCGCCGTCCAGCTCTTCGCCGACCCCACGAGCGCCGCGGCCGTCGCCCTCGGCGGTGTGGTGGTCTCCGTCAACACCTGCGCCAACTTGGTTGGCCGCCTGTCCTTTGGCCAGATCATCGACAAGCTCGGCGCCTATAAGTCGCTGCTCATCAGCCTTGTCGTCACTATCGTCGCACTCGTCATCATGTCGATGAGCTTTACGCAGAGCATGTTCTTTGTGGCGCTCGCCCTGCTCGGCTTTAGCTTTGGCGCCCTGCTCGTCATCTACCCGCCGCTCACCGGTGGCGCCTTTGGCACCAGCAACATCGGCGTCAACTACGGCATCATGTTTTTGGGCTACGCCGCTTCCACCTGGATCAGCCAGCCCATCACCGCCGTGCTGTATCACGCCGAGGCCGGCAGCGCCGCCTACCAGCAGTCCTTCTACGGCGCCATTGTGATCGCCGCCATCGCCGTCGTACTCACCGTCTACATGATGGTCTCCGACAGCAAGAAGAAGTCCGCCTAGTTTTACCGATGCGACAAAGGGACAGCCCCTTTGTCGCATTCCACCGGTCACCAGTATTAAGGAGTCGAAATGTCTGAGCTCAACCCCGTCCGCATTGCCGTTATCGGCGCCGGCGCCATGGGCCGCAACCACATCCGCTTTGTCACCGAGGAGCCCGAGGCCGAGCTCGTCGCCATCGCCGACGCCTTTGAGGGCGCCCGCGCCACGGCCGAGGCCGCCGGCGTGCCGTTTTATACCGATCCCGCCCAGATGATGGACGAGGTCAAGCCCGAGGCCGTCATTATCGCCACCCCCAACGACCTGCACCTGGGCGTTGCCCGCGAGGCTGTAAAGCGCAACATCGTGCCGCTGGTCGAAAAGCCGATCTCCAACGACCTTGAGGATGCTCAGGCCTTCGCCGCCGAGGCCGAGACCGCCGGCGTGCCCGTGCTCGTGGGCCAGCACCGTCGCCACAACCCCTTCGTCAACAAGGCCAAGGAGATCATCGAGTCCGGCGAGCTGGGTAAGCTCACCGTGTCGAGCTTCCACTACATGATCTATAAGAATGACGAGTACTTCGACGTCGAGTGGCGCCGCAAGAAGGGTGCCGGCCCGATCCTGGTCAACCTGGTGCACGACGTCGACCTGCTCCGCTACCTGCTGGGCGAGCCCGTTGCCGTCCAGGGTATGCAGTCCAGCGCCGCCCGCGGTTTTGAGACCGAGGACTCCGCCGTGGTCAACGTCCGTTTTGCCGACGGCGCGCTCGCGAGCATGACCATCTCTGACGCCACCGCCAGCCCCTGGAACTGGGAGGCGACCGCTCGCGAGGATCCGCAGTACCGCCCCTTCGACGCCGACGCCTACTTTATCGGCGGCACTAAGGGCGCCCTGTCGCTGCCCCGCCTGCACCAGTTCTCCTACGACGGCGCCTCTAACTGGCACAAGCCGCTGCAGATGGAGATTCCGGCCGTCGACCCGGCACTGCCGCACAAGATGCAGCTCAAGCACTTTGTGAAGGTTGTCCGCCGCGAGGTCGAGCCCGTCGTGACCCCCGCCGACAACGTTAAGACGCTCACGCTTCTCAACGCTATCAAGGAGGCCGCCGAGACCGGTCAGCTCGTCGAGCTGTAATGCCTTAAGAGCGACCGCGGCAGAAGCCCCATGCCGAACCCTTCGGTCCGTCACCAACAAGCCCCTCTTCTTTGCCCCGCGAGCAGCCTCCTGCCCGCGGGGCATTTTGCTACCTTGCCGACGATTTTTCTGGAGCGGGGGGCTATTTTGCACCTCGGCTTGATTCGTTCGCCACGAAACGCGCCTATCTACTACGTTTAGCCGATCGCCCTCAACCATGCCAAATTTCTCGAAATAAAAACCGCAGGTAGACGGGTTGCATATTTTCGGAAAACCGGGGGATGGTCGACCCATACGGGTTAAACGTAGTAGATAGGCCGTTTTCGTGGCGCGGCCCCAAAACAGTCTTTTGGGACGGGTGGTATCCTTGGTAGCCCTGTGCTGCAAACGCACCTTAAACGCAAGGAGTCCCATGGATCTTATCGCCCAGCTCGCCCGCGAGCTCAACCTTAAGGCCGCCAACGTCGAGGCAGCCGTCAAGCTCATCGACGAGGGCAGCACCATCCCCTTTATCTCGCGCTACCGCAAGGAAGCCACGGGTGGCATGGACGACGTCGCCCTGCGCGCACTCGACGAGCGCCTGTCCTACCTGCGCAATCTTGAACAGCGCAAAGAGGACGTCATTCTGCTCATCGACGCCCAGGGCAAACTTACGCCCGAGCTCGAACAGCAAATTCGCGAGGCCACGCAGCTCCAGCGTGTCGAGGACCTCTACAAGCCCTACCGCAAAAAGCGCATGACCCGCGCACAGAAGGCCCGCGAGGCAGGCCTGGAGCCGCTTGCCAACATGATCATCATGCAGGCCTCGGCCAAGGGCAGCGCGCTCGACACCGCCGCGGCCTACGTCAACGAGGAAGCCGGCTTCGACACGCCCGAGAAGGCGCTCGCCGGCGCGGCGGACATCGTGGCCGAGACGGTGGCCGAAGACCCCGAGAACGTCGCCGACCTGCGCGCCTTTACGCAAAACACCGCCGACATCGTCGTCGAGGCCACCGACCCCGCCGAAAAGACTCCCTACGAGCCCTACTACAACTATGATGAGCCGCTGCGCCGTATACCCAACCACCGCGTGCTGGCTATCGACCGCGGCGAGCGCGAGGGCAAGCTTCGCGTGCGCGTGAACGTCGACGGCGCTGCCGCCACAGCGCGCCTCAGCAGCCGTTGGCCCCGCCGCCAGGGCGTCTTCGCGCCCGTCTTCGATGCCGCCATCGCCGACGGTTACAAGCGCCTCATGGCCCCCTCGCTGGAGCGCGAGGCCCGCGCCAAACTCACCGTTCGCGCCCAGACCGAGGCCATCAACGTCTTTGCCAAGAATCTCGAGGGCCTGCTCTCGGCACGCCCCGTGCGCGGCGCCCGCGTGCTCGCGCTCGATCCGGGCTACCGCACCGGCTGCAAGGTCGCCGTCATGGACGAGACCGGCAAGCTGCTCGACCACGGCGTGGTCTATCCCACCAAGCCGCGCCACGACGTCGCCGGCACCAAGCGCGAGCTCGCCCGCCTCGTCAAAAAGGACAGCGTCAACACCATCGTCATCGGCAACGGCACCGCCAGCCGCGAGACCGAGGAAGTCGTCTCGGAGTTCATTGCCGAGCAGGCGCCCAGCCTTCGCTACACCATCGTTAACGAAGCCGGCGCGTCGGTGTACTCCGCCTCCGAGCTCGCCAGCCAGGAATATCCCGACCTGGACGTCACCGTGCGTGGCGCCATGAGCCTGGGCCGTCGCCTGCAAGACCCGCTGGCAGAGCTCGTCAAGATTCCGCCCCAGTCTATCGGCGTGGGCCAGTACCAGCACGACCTTGACCAGGCCGAGCTCTCGCGCACTCTGGGCCACGTGGTGGAGGACGTCGTCAACCACGTAGGCGTCGACGTGAATACCGCGAGCGCGAGCCTACTGGGATACGTATCGGGCATCGCGCCGAGCGTGGCCAAAAACATCGTGGCCTACCGCGAGGAAAACGGCGCCTTTACCGATCGCCGTCAGCTTAAGAAGGTCCCCAAGCTGGGACCCAAGGCATATCTCAACGCCGCGGGCTTTTTGCGCATCAGCGGTGGCAAGAACCCGCTCGACGCGACGAGCGTCCACCCCGAGAGCTACGAGGTGGCCACGTCCGTCCTGGAGCGCGCAGGCGTTAAAGCCAGCGAGCTCAGCCGTGGCGGCGTGCCCGACATTGAGCGCCGTCTGGGCAGCATCTCGGCGCTGGCAAGCGACCTGGACTGCGGCACCCTCACGCTCATCGACATCGTCAACGAGCTCAAGAAGCCCGGCCGCGACCCGCGCGACGACGCGCCCGAGGTGGTCTTTAGCCGCTCGGCACTTTCCATCGATGACCTGGAGCCCGGCATGGAGCTCAAGGGCACGGTGCGCAACGTTGTGGACTTTGGCGCCTTCGTCGACGTGGGCGTGCACCAGGACGGCCTCGTACACATCTCCAAGCTGGCCAACCGCTTCGTCAAGCACCCGAGCGACGTGGTACGCGTCGGCGACACGGTAAAGGTGTGGGTGGAAAAGGTCGATCGCGACCGCAAGAAGATCTCGCTCACCATGGTGCAGGGGAAGTAAACCACCTAAAGCAAGGGTCCCCCCTCTCGCGACGTGCAAAATCGCGAGTATTCTGCAATTTCCGCCGCCCCGAACGCCCCTCAGAGGCAATAAAGTCAAAAACAGCCCCCGTTTTAGCGTCGTCAGAGCCAAAACGGGGGCCGTTCCATGCTTCGGTCAACTGATAAAGACCTTTACCTTGCTGAATACTCTCAATTTTGCACGGCGCAGGCGGGGGTACCTTTGCCCACGGCAGGATATGGAAGCCAATCGCCAACTTGCTGGCAAGCTCGTGCCGGCAGCCCCGGCCTTTCCTTTGCCTAGCGCGACCCTCGCGGAGCGCGTGAGCGATAGGGAAAGGAAAGGCCGGGGCGAACAACCCACGGTACAGTCGGTGTTCGCGCTACGGCAGGATATGGAAACCGAGCGCCGCGATATCCTTGGCAAAACCGCGCACGGTATCGAGCGAGACCTCGTACGGGTCGCGACCAATGTTCTTGCGCTTGGCCAGGATGCTGTTGGGCACCGTAATGATCTGGCAACCGCAGGCCTCGGCCTGGTAAATGTTGATGAGCTCGCGCGTGGACGCCCACAGGACCTCGCAGCTGGGCTTTGCGGCGGCCTTCTTGACCGACTCCGTCATAAACGGAATGGGATCGACGCCGGTGTCGGCGATGCGGCCGGCAAAGAGCGAGATGATGGACGGCGTCTCGGTGTCAACGGCCTCGACCATCTCATCGACCTGCGTAGGCGTAAAGATAGTAGTGACGTTGACCTTGATGCCGTCGGCGGAAAGCTTGCGGACCAGCTCGGCGGTGGACTCGCCCTTGGTAGTCACGCACGGAATCTTGACGTAGACGTTCTCGGCCCAGGTAGCGATCTCGCGGGCCTCGACCTCCATGGTCTCGACGTCGTCGGCAAAGACCTCAAACGAGACGGATACATCGGTGATGTGGGCCAGGACCTCCTTGGCAAACGCGCGGTAATCCGTCACGCCGCCCTTCTTCATAAGGGACGGGTTGGTAGTGAAACCCTGAACGTTGCCGTTCTCGTACATGTCGAGCATGCCCTCGAGGTTTGCACCGTCAGCGAACACCTTGATTGCCATCTGCCTGATTCCTTTCGTTAGCATACGGCCGATAAACTGCTAAACACTTTACCTACGTTTATCAAGGCGTGAGCTGCGGTTTTTTATCTTCTCGGCGAACGGTATAAACACCTCAGTGTTTGGATTGATAAATCGATTGCGCATGCAAAAGCAAAGAGTCACAGTTTGAGCAAACGTCAGAACGCGGGATTCATTAGATGAGGCCGAAATGCTGCATCGCTGTGACGGTGCCGTCGTGTGCGACGTCGTCGGTCACGTAGTCGGCGACCGCCTTGACCTCAGGCATGGCGTTGCCCATGGCGACAGCCGTCTCGACCGCAGCGAGCATGCCCAGGTCGTTACCCGAATCGCCGAAGCCAAAGGTGCGCGCGTTGCCGGTGCGACCCAGGTATTCCAGCGCTCGCGCCACGCCTACGCCCTTGTCGATGCCCTTGGGGCTCAGCTCGCGATTCTGACCACCGGTGTTGCACAGCTCAAACTCGCGATCGATAAAGCCATCATCGTTGGCTACGCGAGCCAGGTCGCTCGCGACGATGCCTACCTTGCCCACGCGCAGACGGCCGTCGACGCGCATTTCCTCGGTGCTGTGCACCACAGAAGTGCCGATCAGAGACGACTGCTCAACACCCGCGGGTTCCAGGGCAAAAGTAGCCACGTTGGTCTCGAAAAAGGCTTCAATCCCTGCCGCGGCCATACGGCGTGCAAGCTCCTCAACAATGTCTTCGTCAAAGCAGTCCTCATACACCACGCGGCCCTCGACCTCGAGCGTGGCGCCCGCCATGGCAACGACGCCCGCGGGGTCGAGCGCACGCAAGCTATCGGCGATGAGCCACAGGGGGCGACCCGTGCAGATAAACGCCTTGTGTCCCGCGTCGCGCAGACGATGAAACGCCTCGACGACCGCCTGCGAGGGGCGAACCGCCGAAAAGTCCTTGTCGGTCATGTTATCGGGATCGAACGACGTCAGCGTGCCGTCCACGTCAAAAAAGAGCACAGCGGGTTCGGGACACGCATCAATCATATGGGTTCCTTTCGAGGATAAGGGCAAACGAAGCATCCATCATATAATGGAGCGACGCAACCAGAGA
>DBEZQF010000291.1:0-6090 GCA_048254795.1 Collinsella sp.
CGAGAAGAAAGAGTGCGCGATTTGCGGTACCGAGCTGGGACTTCTAGGTAAGACAAAAATCAATGAAGGCTACCTGTGCAAAGAGTGCGCCGGCAAGCTCTCCCCCTACTTTCACGGCTATCGCTCCAGCACCGCGGACGATATCCGTGAGCAACTCGCCTACCGCGAGGCCAACGCCGAGCGCCTGTCTTCGTTCAACCCCACGCGCACGCTTTCTGCCGGGCGCACCAATATTATGCTCGATGAGGACGCGGGCCTGCTGATCATCACTTCGCAGAGCCGCTGGCGCGACGCCAATCCCGACATCATCGAGTTCTCGCAGGTACTCGGCTGCGATATGGATATCGACGAGCAGCGCACCGAGATCTATCGCGAGACCAAGGACGGCGAGCGCGAGAGCTACAACCCGCCGCGCTACGACCTGGATTACGACTTTAATCTGACCATCCACGTCAACACGCCGTACTTTACCGAGATCAACCTGCGCGTGAACGACTCCACCATCGATCAGCGCGGCTCCATCGAATATCGCGAGGCCAAGCGCCAGGCAACCGAAGTCCGCGATGCGCTGGTGCAGCTGCGCCAGGAGACGCGCGACAGCGTCGTGGCCGCCAAGGCCCCCAAGACCGCGGTGACCTGCCCCTTCTGCGGAGCCACCACCATTCCCGATGCCAGCGGGCGCTGCGAATACTGCGGCGGCGCCATCGGCGCATAGCCTCCGGCAGCGAAAGGACCGATCATGGCCTTCGAGAGCGTCAACTATCAATGCCCCGCGTGTGGCGGCCCCCTTCACTTTGCCAGTGCCGAGCAAAAGCTCGTCTGCGACTACTGCGATTCTCGTTTTGAAGTCGAAGAAGTCGAGGCCCTCTATCGCGAGCGCCAGGACAAGGCAGATGCCAAAGCCGATGCAGCAGCCGCAACGCCCAAGCCCGTCGCCGACGACGCGGTGCAGGAGCTCGCCCAAAACGCCGGCTACATCTGCTCGTCGTGCGGCGCCGAGCTCGTGTCCGACGGCACCGTCGCCGTCACCACCTGCCCGTACTGCGGCAACTCCGCCGTGGCGCCCGGCCAGCTCTCTGGCGACTTCTCGCCCGACCTGGTGATTCCGTTTAAGCTCGGGCGCGATGACGTCACGGCCGCACTCAAGGAACACTACAAGGGCAAGATCTTGCTGCCCAAGAGCTTTGTCACCGGCAACCACATCGACGAGGTCCAAGGTGTCTACGTGCCGTTTTGGCTCTACGGCGCCCGCGTTGACGGCGAAGTGTACTTTGACGCGACCAACGAGACCGTGACCGAGGAATCCGACCGCACCGTCACGACCACCGACCACTACGATGCCTATCGCAAGGGCAATATCTCGTTTAAGCGCGTGCCCGTCGACGGATCATCCAAGATGCCCGACGGCCACATGGACGCCATCGAGCCGTTTGACTACGACGCACTGCGTCCGTTCTCGGTCGCATATATGCCCGGCTACATCGCCAACCGTTACGACGAGGACTGCGAGACCTGCAAGGCGCGCGCCGAGCGCCGTATGGAGGAAAGCACGATCTCGGCCCTGCGCGAGACCGTCGTCGACGAATACGACGATGCCGCGGTCGAAAGCAAGCAGCTCGACTACACCTGGGAAGACAGCGACTACGCCCTGTTCCCTGTCTGGATGCTCTCCACCTCGTGGAACGGCAAGAGCTACCTGTTTGCCATGAACGGCCAGACCGGCCGCTTGGTCGGCGAGCTCCCCTGCTCCAAGCCCAAGCTCGCCATCGCCTCGGTGCTGTTCTTTATGATCGGATTTATCCTCTCCCAGATTCTCTTTATGGGTGAGAACGCCTTCGATCCGGATTACCTCACCTTTGATATCGAGGGCATCCTCATCAACATCATCGCGCCGCTGATCATCGTGATTATCGGAGACGTGCTACTGGTAGGCCAGCTCAAGACGGCCAACGAAGCAACCTGTGCCGATGAGTATTGTGGCGAGCTCGACCTGACCGAGAAACACGACACCTTCAGCCACACCGAGACCACCGTTGTCATGAAAGACGACAAGGACGACTAAGCAATCCAACCAATACCACCCGGCCTTTGACGAGAAAGGAAGATCACCATGGGACTCTTGAAAGCTGGATTGGGTGCTGCCGGCGGCGTCATGGCCGACCAGTGGAAAGAATTTATCTATTGCGAATCGATGCCCGCTGACGTCTTGGCCTGCAAGGGCAGCAAGCGCACCGGCGGCCGCAGCTCCAATACGCGCGGCGAGGACAACGTTATCTCCAACGGCTCCGTCATCGCCGTCAACGACGGCCAGGGCATGCTCGTGGTGCAAAACGGCAAGATCATCGAGGTTGCGCTGGAACCTGGCGAGTTTGTCTTTGACACCGGCAGCGAGCCGAGCGTCTTCAGCGGCAACCTGGGCGACTCCATCAAGGAAACGTTCGCCAATATCGGCAGCCGTTTTACCTTTGGCGGCGATGCAGGCAAGGACCAGCGCGTCTACTTCATCAACACCAAGGAGATCATCGGCAACAAGTACGGCACCGCCTCGCCCGTGCCCTTCCGCGTGGTCGACAACAACATTGGCCTGGACGTCGACATCTCCGTGCGCTGCAACGGCGAGTATTCGTACCGTATCACCAACCCGCTGCTGTTCTACACCAACGTGTGCGGCAACGTGACCGATAGCTACACGCGCGATAAGATCGACAGCCAGCTTAAGTCCGAGCTGCTCACCGCTCTGCAGCCCGCCTTTGCCAAGATCTCGGAGATGGGCATTCGTTACAGCGCCATTCCCGGTCACACCACCGAGCTCGCCCGCGCGCTCAACGAGGTCCTCTCGGCCGACTGGCGCGATCTGCGCGGTGTCGAGATCGTGAGCTTTGGCGTCAACTCCATCGCCGCTTCGCAAGAAGACGAGCAGATGATCAAGGACCTGCAGAAGGCCGCAGTCATGCGCGATCCCACCATGGCAGCCGCCAACATCGCCAGCGCCCAGAGCGACGCGATGCGCGCCGCGGCGGCCAACCCCAACGGCGCGATGGCCGGCTTTATGGGCATGGGCATGGCGGGCGGCATGGGCGGCATGAACGCCAGTCAGTTGTTCGCCGCCGGCCAGGCACAGCAGCAGGCTGCCCCGCAGCCGTCTCCGGCTCCCGCCCCCGCACCGGCACCCGCTGCCGCACCTGTGGCCGGCGCATGGACCTGCAGCTGCGGCGCCACCAACACCGGCAAGTTCTGCTCCGAGTGCGGCAGCCCCGCACCCGCCCCGGCACCGGCCAAGTGGTTCTGCCCCAACTGCGGTAGCGAAAACGGCGGCAAGTTCTGCAGCAACTGCGGAACGCCCAGGCCCTAACCCCTCTATCTGGTAATTGGCGGGGGATCCGCCACCCCCGCATTTGCTTCTATGGGTTTCGTTCGATAAAGGAGGACACCATGAAGACAACGTTCAAAAAGTCCGCGCTCGCATTCCTGACATGTATCTTGGCGCTCGCCTTTGCCCTGACGGGCTGCAGCGGCGGCGGCAAAGACCCCAAGGCCAACTTCGTCGGCAGCTGGCAGTACTCGGGTGGAACCTTGGAGGGCGAAGAGCTCACCGATGAGTACATGGATATGCTCAAGGAGTGGGGCCTCAACTGTATCCTGATCCTCGACGAAGACGGCACGGGCGTCCTCGACATGTTCCTTGAGGTCGCCGACCTGAAATGGGAGGCCAAGGACGCCACCACCGTAACGATTACCGCCGAAGATGAGTCGCACGACCTGAAGCTCAAGGACGACAAGCTCGTCCTCGAGGTGGAAGGCGACAAGATTATCTTTACGAAGTCCGACAAGGATCTGTCCGGTACGGTGAAGAAGGATCGCGAGAACGCCGAGAAGGAAGAAGAGATCGATGAGGCCGTCGAAGACGACGACGTCCAGAGCATCGAAATCTCCCCCGCCGTCACCGTCGCCGATGACGACCTGTGCACCATCACCATCACCGAGAAGTTCAAGGACGACTGGGGCGACATCGGCTTTGTCGTCAACATCACCAACAAGAGCGACAAGGACCTGACCTTCTACGCTCCTTCCGGCAAGACCAACGTCAACGGCACCATGAAGGAACCCTGGTTCTCGGCTCACCTGATGCCCGGCACCAACGCCACCGAGGAATTCACGTTCTCGAGCGGCGAGCTTGACAGCCTTGACGACCTCGTCAATACGACCATCGGCATCGACGCCTACCTGACCGATTCCTACGAGGACGTCGCCTCCTACAGCGCAACCATCGCGTAACGGCACGTAACATCAGCCGCGGGTTGGCGGACACATCCGCGCACATGTCAGGCGGGGCCGCAGGAGATAATCCTGCGGCCCCGTCGTTTTTATGCCGACAGCACCGCCCATACAAGCAGGCCGCCCGCCGTTTTTAGATACGAAACGGCGGGCGGCCTATCTTTACGGCGCCGGAACACGGGTGAGCGCACCGACTACGGGCGCTCCATATTGGGGACGATGCTGCCTTCGGTCACCGCATGCACAGCAAGACGCATGATGTTATCGTAGCCGGTCTTGCTCAGGATCTCCGAGATGCGGCGCTTGATGGTGCCCTCACTCATAAACAGCTCGGCCGCGATCTCGCGGCGGCTTTTGCCCTCGCAGGCAAGGCGCAAAATCGACAGCTCGACGTCGTCGAGTGCCGCCGTGCCCGAAAAAATGCTCTCGGGCGGCTTGGGAAACGTGCAATAGCCCGCCAGCGTGGAGCGCATCACGGCGAACAGCTCGTCGATACCGACGTTCTTGTACACAAAGCTATCGACGCCCGCCTCGCGAGCCTGATCGACAAAGGTGATCTCGGGCATGCCCGTCATGATAATGATGCGACACTCGGGCAGCTCCTCTTTAATGCGCGCCGCCGCCACGATGCCGTTGGAATCATGCTCGGTGCATACGTCCATCAGTATCATGTCCGGGCGCTCCCTGAGTACGACGTCGAGGGCTTCGGAAGCGTCGGCGATCGCGGCGACGACGGTCATATCGAGCTGGTCGCCAACGGAGCGCGCCAGGCTTTCGCGCAGGATGGCCTGGTCTTCGACTATAAGGACGCGGATCATGAGCTTCTCCTTTGAGCTGTGGCGCTGGCGTTGAGCGGGATGGACACCGCAAGCGTAAAGAGCGGGGCGGCATGGACCTCTAGGCTGCCACCCAGATCTTGCGCGACATGCCTCATACCTGGGATACCCGTTCCCTCGCGATACGATACGGGTGCAGGCGCGCCGTCGTTAGAAACGACCATCCGCGCGACAGCGCCGTCTTCTGTCCCCTCCTGCCACAGGCGCACATGGACCTGATGGGCCTGTGCATGCTTGGTGGCATTGGTCGAGGCTTCGCGGATAATCTGCAAAAATGCTGCGGCGACACGCGCGTCGTTTGGCAGCTCGCCCTCCACATCGATCTGCACGCTCACTAGGCCAAAGGCATGGACGATATCGCCCAATTGCTCTGCCGGTTCGGTGTCGCCCCCGCTGCGCAGATCGGCAGCGATTGAGCGCAGCAGCGGGTCGATCTGCTCGAGTGACTCGTCATCCAGGCGCCCTTCCTCCAGATAACGATGGAGAATGGACAGGCGCTGCCCGATCACGTCGTGCACGCGAGCGCGCATACGCAGATAGGCCGCATTGTCAGCAACTTTTTTGACTTCTTCGATCTGGGCTTGGAGCTCTTGGCCCGCAAGCTCAAGCAGGTGGTTGGCTTGCGCTAGGCGATCATGGGCATGCGCATACTCTGTTACATCCAGACCGATAATGCGCTCGAAGAGGCGGCCCGAAACCATAACGTCATCGTGCACGAACAAGCGAATCTCGGCGGGAGAAACCTCGACCACAACGCGCGCCTCACCAAAGCGGTCCAGATTAATCCGCACACGGTTCCTGCTGCTTTCGGGCATTTGCATGCTGAGTTTGCGCAGGTCGTTCCATGTACCGCTCATATCGCCTAGGTCGGTGGGCATATGAAGCTCCACCAGGTTTTTGCGCATGCAGCGGTTCATGAGCAGCGGACGGCCCCTCGGGTCCAGATACAGGATGCCCACGGGAATCACGTTGATGGTCT
>DBEZQF010000292.1:0-4686 GCA_048254795.1 Collinsella sp.
GTGTACTTTTGGGCGGGCATCACCCCAAGTGCCTGACAGAGGTCTTCTTGATGTAGGCGCCTGATCGTTCCGTCTTCGACTTTCACGCGGTCATAGCGCTCAACAATGAGGGCAGGTTCGTCCTCAAACATACGATATTCGACGTTTGCCGTTGCGATACCGGCGCGCTGGGCGCTTTTCATGCAGACAAACTCATTGAGAGCCTCGAGTTTAAATCCGATAACGCCATTTTTGAAAATATGCGTCGTGGGCGAGGAGCCCATGCATTCGCACCAGCGGCCGTTTATGAACGCGAGCGCGAACTTGCCCTGGTTGCCTCCAAGTGACCAACTTTCATCTAGACCCATCCACGATGCATCGCGGTCATCTCTGATCGACTTGAGACGGAGAGCAATTTCGTGGTCGTCTATAGGGCGGTAGTCGCCAGCGCGATGCAGGACGGCGTCGGCATCTTCTTCGGCACAAAACTGCACTCCGCCCGGACAGTCGAGTCCGATATGGCTGAGCAACGCAACGGGATTGTTGGGCCTAACGTTGAATTCGGCGGCAATCGCTTTTCGTTGGTCCTCGCTGTCGGGTAGAAGGCCAAACAAGTACGGATTCATGACCTGTTGGCCGTATGTGCGATTTGATACGGGTATGTTGGTCGATAGGGCTGGCCCGTCATAGTCATGATCGTAGGTAAAGCTGATAAGACCGTTCTCATCTTGCGTGAGCGTTCCCGCAGGTACGCCGCAAATAATGGTCCGAAGTGATGTTCTGGCCATTGGCTATTTCCCTTCGGGCTTGGTTTGGTTAGATGCGTTTGCGGCAATCGAGACTCCGAGATTGGACATGGCGAAATCGGCGAAGGCCCTGTCGTAGAGCTCGGACGTAAGGGGGGTATCTGCAAGAGCCGGAATGGTTGTGCTGCGACGGTTGCGATGATGAAGACGTTGGGCGTGATGGCGTTTGGAGGTGCTGCAAGGTTGATCAGCATGCGGGGCGTCGACTGGGTGCTCATTTTTCGTTTTGCTTATATCTCCTTGTGCTGCGAGCGCCAGTCCAAGAGCGTCGAAAATCACCAGCAACTTGTCGAGTCGAATGCCGATGGCGTCTCCTAGCTCGAGCGATGCGAGCAGACGCTCCGAAACACCGGCCTTTTTGGCGAAGGCGGCACGGGTGAGACCCTGAGTCTCGCGTGCCTGGCGCACGTAGATGCCAGCTTGGCGCGGTGTGGTGATGGGAAGGGTATCCACGGCGATCTCCTAACGTGCAGACTTTTGCATATCAGTATGACATGCAAAAGTCTGCACGAATAGGCATTATGCAAAACTCTGCATGAGACTCCTACATTGACGTTGGCTTATGAGAGGCGTTTTTTATATCGCGAGGATCCCGAGGTGCTCAAGCAAGATCTTAAGCCCGATGAGGGTGAGCACGACGCCGCCCACGATGGTGGCGGGTTTTTCGTAGCGCGCGCCAAAGGTGTGGCCGATCGCTACGCCGGCGACGGAGAAGATAAACGTTGTGATGCCGATAAGCGATACAGCGGGAACGATGTCAACCGAGAGCGCCGCAAATGAGATGCCCACGGCCAGGGCGTCGATTGAGGTGGCGATGGCGAGGATCAGGTACTCGCCCAGGTCAATCTTTTCGGCATCCTTGCCGTCGCCTTCATCCTCGTCCTCGGTAAAGGCCTCCCACAGCATTTTGCCGCCGATGAAGGCCAAAAGGATAAAGGCGATCCAGTGGTCGATGGGTCCGATGATGCCCATGAATTGACTGCCGAGCGCCCATCCGATTACGGGCATGCCGGCCTGAAAGCCGCCAAAGAACAGGCCGAGCACTACGGCGGCCTTAAGGTTGATCTTCTTCATGCCAAGGCCCTTGCAGATGGAAACGGCAAAGGCGTCCATCGAAAGGCCAACGGCGAGCAACGCGAGCTCTGCGAGTCCCATAGTCTGGCTCCCTCTCTGCGGGCGAACCCGCGTGTACTTCTGCCGGGGGAGCAAAAAAAGACCCGTGGCGTACGCGTTGCGCGCACAGCCACGAGTCTCGTTCATTAAGGCAAGCCAGGCCGCATCGGCCAGTGTGTTGACTTGCCGCGCCACCGGAGGCGAACCCGATCACGCGACTACTCCCTCATTTATGCGAATCCCGATGCTACCACATAAGCAGCTCATTTGGATTGGGGCTCTCAGCTGTGTTCGCTCATTCTGTAAGCATCGGATTTTGCGGGCGTCACAGGGGCAAACCGTGAGAAACTTATTGACGTTTATGGAGCGTATACGATGGGAGCGATGCCTTGGATAAGAACGAGCTGCAAAAGCGTATGGAACAGGCCATCCGCCTGACGGCACCTGGTCAGCCGATCCGCACCGCCCTCGACATGATCATCGCCGGTCACCTGGGCGCCCTTATCTGCGTCGGCGACACCGAAAACGTGCTCGCTGCCGGTAACGACGGCTTCCCGCTCAACATTTCGTTCACCTCGAACCGTCTGTTCGAGCTCTCCAAGATGGACGGTGCCATCGTCATCGACGGCGACCTCACCCAGATCCTGCGCGCCAACTTCCACCTCAATCCCGATCCCTCGCTCGCCACGAGCGAGACGGGCATGCGTCACCGCACCGCCGCTCGCATGTCGGTGCTCACCGACGCCATCGTGATCTCGGTCTCGGCCCGTCGCGCCGTCGTCAACGTGTACGTCCACGGCAAGAGTTACGAGATCCAGCCCGTCACTACCATCATGAGCTCGGTCAACCAGCTCGTCGCCACGCTCCAGACTACCCGTCAGTCGCTCGATCGCTCCCTGCTGCGCCTGACGGCCCTCGAGCTCGACGACTACGTCACGCTCGCCGACATCACCGGCATCTTCTCGAGTTTCGAGATCATGCAGCAGGCAAAGACCGAGCTTAAGGATTGCATCGTCAAGCTGGGTAACCAGGGCAAGCTCGTGCAGATGCAGCTCGAGCAGCTCGCGGGCTCCAGCATGGATACCGAATACGACCTGATGATCCGCGACTACGCAAGCGATTCCTCTGAGGCCAACGCCGAGAAGATCCGCGCCGAGCTTGCCCGTATGACGCCTAAGGACCTGTCCGACCCGCAGCACGTGGCGGCAGTTCTGGGCTATGACGACTTGGACGAGGACTCCGTCATGACGCCGCTGGGCCTGCGCACGCTTTCGCGTGTGTCCGTCGTGCGCGACGGCGTGGCCGAGAAGATCGTTGACGAGTACGGCTCACTGCAGGAGCTCATGGACGACATCAGCGAGGATCCGGAGCGCCTGGGCGACTTTGGCGTTAACAACCCTGCCATTCTTGCGGACTCCCTGTACCGCATGAAGGGCACCAAACAGGGGAACGCATAATGGCGCCCGTATGCGCCGTGGTCGTTGCCGGTGGCAGCGGCCAGCGCTTTGGTAACCCCGGTGGCAAGCAGCTCGTTAACGTGGCGGGCCGTCCGCTCATGAGCTGGTCCATCCGCGCGTTCGATCGGAGCGATAAGGTCGGCCACATCGTCGTGGTTTGCCCTGCCGAGCGTCGTGCCGAGATGCGCCGCCTGGCCATCGACCCGTTTGACTATGACACGCCCATCAGCTTTGCCGATGCCGGCGCGACCCGCCAGGATTCCACCCGCGCCGGCGTGCACGCGGTGCCGGCGGGCTTTGAATACGTCGCCATTCACGATGGTGCTCGTCCGCTCATTACGACCGAGGCCATCGACCACGCGATCGACGTGCTTGTGGGCGACCGCGCCCTCGACGGTGTCGTGTGCGGTCAGCCCGCGATCGACACGCTCAAGATCGTCGATGGCGACAACATCGTCGAGACGCCGCCGCGTGAGCTCTACTGGGCTGCGCAGACGCCGCAGATCTTTAGCGTCGATGCTATGAAGCGCGCCCACGCTGCAGCCATTGCCGAGGGCTTTATCGGCACCGATGATTCGTCGCTGGTCGAGCGCATGGGCGGGCGCGTCCGCTGTGTCCAGAGCCCGCGCGATAACCTTAAGGTGACGGTGCCCGAGGACCTGCGTCCCGTAACCGCGATTCTGCTTGGCCGCATGGCCGAGGGAGAGGACCTTCCCCATGTTCAGTAACCTGCGCATTGGCCATGGCTACGACGTTCACCGTCTGGTGGAGGGGCGTCGATGTATCATCGGCGGTGTCGACATTCCCTACGAGCGCGGCCTGCTGGGCCACTCGGATGCCGATGTGCTCGCGCACGCCTTGGCCGACGCCATTCTGGGCGCCTGCCGCGGGGGAGACATCGGCAAGCTATTCCCCGATACCGACCCCGCCTATGAGGGTGCCGACTCGATGGTGCTGCTCGCTCGCGTGATGGACTATGCGCGCGAGTTGGGCTTTGAGTTTGTCGATGCCGATTGCACCATTGCCTGCCAGCAGCCTAAGATCACCCCGCACCGCGATGCCATGCGCGCCAACCTCGCCCATGCCTTGGGCGTCGATGTCGAAAACGTGGGCGTCGCCGCCACTACGACCGAAAAGCTCGGTTGGGAAGGCCAGGGCGAGGGAATCGGCGCCTGGGCCGTCTGCCTGCTACAGAAAACCGTTAAGGAGTAACGAATGCGTATCTACAACAGCGCTACCCATAAAAAGGAAGAGTTCCAGCCCATCGAGTCCGGCAAGGTCCGCATGTACGTGTGCGGCCCCACGGTCTACGACAACATCCACATCGGCAA